>MHYY01000154.1 GCA_001830285.1 Planctomycetes bacterium RIFCSPLOWO2_12_38_17
GGGTAGATTATTTTGAATAAGGTTTATCAGTGTATTCTTTTTCAGTCGGGCTTTTTCATTAAGTTCCCGAATAATTCGTTCAGTAAGTTCCGTAAGTAATATGTCGGATAACTTTAAAGGTTCAATGCCCGATTCCAATTTTGATATATCAAGTATATTTTTTATGACGTTTTTTAAACGATTGGCATTGTTTCGAAGTATTTCGCTGATTTGTGGAATTTTTTCCTGCTTAAGTTCAGTTCCAGCGCTTATTGAACGTTCGAACATATCAATAGCCATTTCTATTTTTGCAACAGGCGTCTTCAATTCGTGCGTTACGTCGCGTATAAGGTTTTCTTTCATCTCTTCCAGCCTTTTCTTTTCTGTGATATCGCGGCAGAAACCTTCAACGCCAATTATAGTGCCTTCCTGTTTAATTGGAAGGGCTTCAAGCGACAGCCATACTATTTTACCTTCTTTGTGAGTAACCCGGAATTCAAGGTCTGCTATGCTTTCACACGTGCCGGTTAATATTTGTGATATTTCATATTGTACCCTTTCCTGGTCTTCCGTATGGCATAGTGAAAGCCCGTAACCCCTGTTGTCGTAAAATTGATTTGCAGGATATCCCGTTATCTTTTCTACAGAAGGACTCATCAGGATAAATTCACCTGTGTTTTTACATTCAAAGATAATATCCGGGGAGCTTTCTATAACGCTTCTGTATTTCTCTTCGGCCTCTTTAATTTTATTAAATAGTCGTGTATTTTCAATAGCCATAGCTAATTGAGGGGCAATTTTTGAAAAGAAATCAATGTGTTTTCTTGAATAATAATTTTTTCTTTTACTTCCAAAATTAACGCTGCCAATTACCCGACCTTTATATTCAAGGGGGAAACCCATTCTGGAATGAATCCCCTCCTTATTTAATAAAGTATCTGTAAGAAACCTGCCTTTGGATGTGTCTTCAACTATCACAGGTTGACGGAATTGTACGACCCTCTTCATCATGCTGCCTTCCATGGGATATAAAACACCTTCTTGAAGCGCAGTGTATTCATAGCCTTTCGACAGTACGAATGTTTCGTACAGACTATCGTTTTCTGCGATAAGGGTAACGCTTAAACGGTCGAAATCAATTACCTTTGAAAGCTCCTCGCTCATAGTCTGATATACATTCCTTATATCCAGACTGGAGAAGATAATTTTGTTTATGTTTAGGATAATCTCTTTTTTGTTTGTAAACATGATATCCTGTTAAAATATTATCTGGGTTTTATCATGCAGCGTGACATGTTGACTATAAATATAAGAAGCTTCTAATATAAACTAAGTAACCGCATGGTTTCAGTCTGTGTAAAGCGCACGAACTAAAGGTTGCGGCTAACCCCGGAGAAATTTGAATGTTTATGTATAGTTAACGTCATAATAAAATTGAAAACCTATTGTAATAATGTCATTCCCACGAAAGTGGGAATCCAAAAAATATGGGGGAAGAAATGGATTCCTGCTTTCGCAGGAATGACAACTAGCCTTGGTCTTTCCTATAGCTCACACCAGTTTATTTTTTTTGTTCGAGGTGTTTCTTAATTGCCAGTTGTGTTATGGCAAATTCCTCAATCTTTCTGACCCTTTGCAGGATATGGTGCCATTCTTTCTCAGTACCACAAGGCCCTTCTTCCCTGGCCTTTTTCTCAAGCTTTTTTAAGTCCGTTTCTAATAAATCGAGTCTGTTTTTGAGGTCTTTCACGATTTTTCTCCGTATTAATTATGGAATTATTTTGTTGGTTTTTCATTCAAGTTAAAAAGTGAAAATTCGTCTTTCGCCTTGTCAGTCCAGCCTTTTGCAGTATATGCAATACCAAGCTTCTGGTGTATTTCCCTGTCTTTGGGTTTATAGGCCAGGGCCTTTTTGAATTCATCGATCGCACCGTCAATCATTCCGTTTGAAAAGTAAGAAAACCCGAGATTGAAATGAATATAAGCCTTTTGTTTCGTTTTATTTTCATGGATGAGTTCCAGAGACTTTTGATATTCAGGAATGGCCTCATTATGCAGCCCCTTGCAGCGATAGGCATAACCAAGATTATAGTGGGCCTCCGCTGAATCTGGGTTTTGGGTAATAGCCGTTTGAAATGCGCATACGGCTTCATCCAGCAAACCCATGTCCCGGTATAACAAACCTTGATAATAATAGAGGTCTGGATAGTTTTTATCCGTTTCCAATATTTTATTATAGGCAGCGAGGGCCTCTGAACAATTGCCTTGATTTCCGCAATCCAGCGCAAATTGGAACAGGTCGTCATTGCTCATCAGGCTTAATTTACCATTTATCTGTTGAATATCGAGGTTGTCAGGGCTACGTGTGTTTTTATTATCAAGGTTTTTGGACTTGTAAACACTCCCTATGCTTGTATGCGTCGCATTTTCCTTGCTGCACCCTATTGTAGTAAATATGAATGAAAAAATAAATAAGAGTAATGTATATTTCCACATAAAAACCTTTCTAGTGACATGAAAATCGTTTCACGCTTGGTAGTATCATAAGACCCGAAGTAGATTTTAGAGCCAAACAAAATATACTATAATGAGCACAACTTTACAAGTTTGCATTATCACAATTTTTCAGATTAAAGGAATGATACAGTATTTTCAAGAAGATTTAAAGAAGGAAGGGCATTGAGTGCCGTCAATGCTCATAAATCGCTTGACTTGAATTAGTGGATTTGTTAGGTTCATTGCATGAATCGTGTTGAGGAAATATGCAAAAAATATAATATAGCCCTGTGCTATATCTTCGGCTCTCAGAGAGAAATGGGGAAGTCCATAGTTTTAGAAGGCAAACGCGTGGAAATGATTGACCCTGAATCAGATATTGATTTTGCGGTCTTGTTTACTAATATACCTGAAAATATCTGAATATTATTCCTAAATTCTACAATTGGACACAGATTAACATGGATAAGTATTGATAAAGCAACGATATAATTCTTTGTGTTGACTCACCTATTAGACGCTTATCAAAAATATTTTAACATCTTTTGCAAAAAAATAGGTGCAAATGAAAAAGGCAAAAGTCAAAATTAAGGCAAGTTATGCACTTAAAATTTTCATTTTGAAATTGTATTTTTTACTTCCGACTCGTTCAGGTTATGTCGAGGCGAACTAATCTATACCAATTTAAAAAATTAAAAAATTGTATTAGCTATAGACATAGGTAACAGTTTTGTAATAAGGAAAAGTTTGTAATTTTTGCAGGGGTGTACACCCCTGTAGGCCCATGTGTGGTCTTTTGTTGTTAAAGAATTCATCGTACTTTTTACGTTCTTTTACAAGATGGTCAAGATTCCTAATTTTTTGTAAACGGTAAAACTCCTCTCCATCGGTTCTATGAGACCTTTCTACTTTGCCGTTTTGCTCTGGACAAGAAGGCCTATTGAGCTTGTGTTTTATACCCAACCCCTTGCACGACAGGGTAAAAGGATGTGTCCTGGGCTGCCGTAAGGAATGGGTTTTGGGTTCACCGGTGTAAGCATTGGTAAAGACGGAGTCGTTATCGGTCCTGATGTGCCTGATCTTGAAAGGAAAGCGTCTGAAGATATATTGCAAGAAGTCCAGAGAGTTTGATGTAGAGCGTTCCTGGTAAAGTTTGGTGAATTTAATCCTGGTAGAGTCGTCCTGAGCGGAGTACTGAACAAAGCTCCCGGGTCTGTAGCCGCCCAGCAGCTTTATATCTACCTGCAGGTATCCTGGAGAGGGCATCTGATAACATTTAGGTTTTCTGCGCATCTTCTTGGGTTTCTCAATGAAGCCGTTACGTTTTAAAATGGCGTATATGGTGGACCTTGGAAGCGAGATATTATAGTCCTTCAATAGAAATAGCCGTATACGGTCTGGGCCGAAGGAAGTGGTTTTACGAAGCCTTATGATGATAGACTGAATATATTCATGGGTAAGCATAGGGGAGCGTCTGGGACGTTTTGAGCGATCAATGAGGCTTGCTGCAGGGTCACCTCCTGAGTCTTCGTAACGTTTAAGCCATTTATAGAAACATTTACGAGATATGCCAAAATACAGGCATACCTTTGAGACGTTATTAATCTTTTTATACATGAGCATCCAAGCTAACCTTTTTCGAATAAGTTGATCATAATAATACTTGGGCATGGGTAACATCTCCATAAAAGAATTTCGTAAGTCGCCTATCCCTATGGGATAGGCATAACATCTTACATAAACTGTTACCCATGTCTATATACTTTACAAAAAATTAAAAAATTTTATTGACATTTAAATATTTAGTAGTGTATAATTATGAATTTATAATTTAAAAGCGTTTTTGTTGTATTAATCAATTGTTCGATAAAGGCAAATCCTGAGTGATCAGGGGGCGCAAAGTAAAGGGTCTTTGAAAGAAACGAAGCAGTGCAAAAAGACAGCCTTACTGCCGAAGACTTTGTTGAAGTCTTTGAGAGTAAGGCTTTTTTATTTATAAAGCACAGCTTAAAAGCGTTTTTGTTGTATTAATCAATTGTTCGATAAAGGCAAACCCTGAGTGATCAGGGGGCGCAAAGTAAAGGGTCTTTAAAAGAAACGAAGCAGTACAAAAAGACAGCCTTACTGCCGAAGACTTTGTTGAAGTCTTTGAGAGTAAGGCTTTTTTATTTTAATGGTACTTTACCCATATTTTTTACTGATAAGAGAAGTAATCACAGAGACACGAAGCCGGAAAGAATAAAGAAAAACCTTTATGGCTTGGCAGCTTTGTGTGAGGAAACAGAAGCGTGAGGAAACAGAATACTATACGTCGTAAATAAGTTTGTGTGTTTTTCGTAGGGCAACCCTTCAGGGTTGCTTATAGCAAGGCTAAAGCCTTGTCCTACGCCAATAATTTATTTAGCACATTCAATATTGAAGTGCCAAAGGAAAGAAAATAGATGAACAAAAATATAATACGCTGGTACAAGAATGTAGGACAACCCTTCAGGGTTGCTTATAACAAGGCTGAAGCCTTGCCCCGCATTCTTATCTTTAGTGTTTGCTTAATCCCCTGTCTGGTTCAAACAGTCCAGGCACAAACAGCTATTCTTGAATATAAATTTAACGAGACAGGCAGCACAGCACCCAGCACTGGTTCAAATGCAACCGTACTGATCCTTAAAGATAGCTCAGGAGCCGCAACAGATCTTCATTCTGCCGATAGTCTGGGTGTTTCTGGTTTAGCAGGAGACCGTGCCTTTGATAACACCGCTTCGACGTCTATGGGAGGCAGTGGCGGCAGGGCAGAACAGGCAGACCTTGCGGCAATTGATACACTTAAATCCTTCACCCTGCAGGGCTGGTTTAAAACAGATGGAATCAGTACACTGGGAACCAATGCAAGGTTGTTTCATAATTTCGCTGGAAGTAATGGGTTTGATCTGTATGGGAAATCCACGATTAACGGTGATATGACCCTCGGGGTTGATAATGGAGATGCCGATACTTCGGGCGCTATTTATGGAGATACGCAAACATGGATCTTTTTTGCCGTAACGTATGATGGTACCCTTGCTTCGAATAACGTTAAGTTTTATAAAGGATCAGGGATTTCAACAGTAACACAGATTGGCACACACACAGTAAACAAATCTGCAGTTGACAACGAAGGGACTGGACTTGGGATTGGTAATAAGAGCGGTAGCAGTAATTTTCCATTCGATGGTTTTTTAGATAACATCAGGATTTTTGGATCGCAAAGTGACAATTCAGGCGCCCTGACACTGTCTCAGTTGGAGACCTTTCGTTCAGGGGATGTGCCTCCATCGGTTATTTCCACAAGCCCCGCCAATGGAGTAACTGGGGTAGGCACCAACGTCGTTGTTACCGCCACATTCAGCGAGGCGATGCAGTCTTCTACCATTAACACAGATACATTTACTGTAAGAAATGGCAGCAGCAACATTAGCGGAACGGTTTCTTACAGTGGTACGACAGCCACATTTACACCGTCAGCAAACTTGTCTGCTTCCACCACCTATACGGCAACGGTTACCACAGGGGCGAAGGATTCAACGGGTGCTTCAATGGCTAGTAATTACACCTGGAGTTTTACCACCGGTTCGGGACCTGATACCACTCCCCCCACCGTTAGTTCAACGATTCCAGCCAATGGAGCAACCGACGTGGCTATTAACAGTTCCGTTCGTGTCACATTTAGTGAGGCGATGGATGCCGCTACCATTACCACATCCACATTTACGGTAAATACGGGTAGTAATAACATAAGCGGTTCGGTGTCATATAGCGGTACGACAGCGACATTTACCCCTTCAAGCAACTTTGATCGTTCCACCACATATACAGTAATGATTACCACGGGGGTAAAGGATTTAACCGGCAATGCAATGGTTACAAGCTATTATTCAAGCTTTACTACCGGTTCATCGCCTGATAATGCGCCGCCGCAGGTAGCCTCCACGAGCCCGTCGAATGGGGCAACGGGTGTGGCTATTAACAGTGTCATTATTGCCACGTTCAGCGAGGCAATGGATACCTCTACCATTAGTACGTCCACATTTACCGTAAGCAAAGGGGGAAGTAATATCAGCGGCGCGGTATCTTACAGCGGTACGACAGCCACATTTACTCCATCTGCAAATCTGGATTTCGATACGATATATACAGCAACGATTACTACAGGAGTGAAAGACTTAGCCGGCAACGCAATGAACTCTAATTCCACCTGGAGCTTTACCACGACCTCATTGCCGAGTACACCCGAGCCTCCTCCCACAGAAGAATTCACAGTCACTTCATTAACACCATCACTTAATTTAAAGGTATCTGTGTTAAAGGTGGAACCGTTAATAAACATGGAAAAGGTTGCAAGTACCAATGTGTCTATCGGTATATCAGTATCGCCATCTTCTGGACTA
>MHYY01000155.1 GCA_001830285.1 Planctomycetes bacterium RIFCSPLOWO2_12_38_17
CCTGTTTGACCAAACGGGATTCTTCTTTACTGACACTATTGAGTACGACAACGTCGCTGTAGAAAAATTCCTGAAGAAGGAAGGTGTGTGTAAGTTGATAAAAGAGGTGCATTCAGCAATCTCTCCTATTGAAAATTTTGATAAACAATCTTTAGAGGCATGCCTTCGCAATTCGACGGAAAAGCTTGGCGTAGGATTTTCAAGGCTTGCCCAGCCATTGAGGGTTGCTATCACAGGGAAGAGCGTAAGCGCAGGTATCTTTGAAACGATGGAGCTTTTAAAAAAGGAAAAAACCCTCAAGAGAATCTTATACACCATTAACAATTTGTGTGAAACTCCAGAAATAATTAAATCGGGTAAAAATTAATTATGCCATTACTTGTTGCTGGTTCTATAGCTTTAGACTCTGTGGAAACGCCCCATGGAAAGGCAGAAGAATGCCTGGGCGGTTCCGTAATATACTTCTCTCACGCCGCACACTTTTTCAGCAATGTGAGGCTTGTTGGTGTCGTCGGAAAGGATTTCCCTCAACATTTTAAAAAGGGCATCCACAAAGAAAATATTAATAGTTCCGGCGTGAAGGAACTGGAAGGAAAGACCTTCCGATGGAAGGGTATTTATAAAAACGATATGAATGTGGTTATTAACACAGGAAACAAATCTAGTCAAGGCTGGGAAAAAGATTTTGCATATGGGACCTAAATACGTAATCATAAAGAAGGGGGAACATGGGGCAATTCTGATGTCTGATAAGGGATATTTCATTATTCCTGCGTATCCAACCGAACATGTCAAGGACCCTACAGGCGCGGGTGACAGCTTTGCAGGCGGGATGATGGGATATCTTGCTAAAACCAGCGATACGAGCCTCTCAAATTTAAAAAGAGCCATTATGTACGGGACCGTTGTCGCTTCATTTAATATCGAAGACCTCAGCCTGAACAGATTTCAACAGATTACATTTGAAGACATTGAAAACCGTATAAAAGAATTCGAAGAAATAGTCAGGCTGTAACTGGCCTATTTGAACTAAACAAGTATCTTTATAAGTCTTCTTATTTATATATGAATGTACGGCTCTTTGTCGCTGTTGAAATAACGGATGAAACTCGTAAAAAATTAACAGAGTTTCAGAATAACCTTAAGAAGGCACGCGCAGAGGTAAACTGGGTGTCGCCTGAAAATATTCATATCACATTGAAATTCATTGGATATTTGGATGAGGAAAAGATTGGAAATGTAGTGAATATAATAAAAGATTCTGTAATTCATATAAAACCATTTAATCTGAACTACACAGGGGCAGGCGTTTTTCCGACACCGAAAAACCCGCGCGTTATCTTCGCCGGTATAATAGATAAAGATGATATCTTAAAAAAAATTCATGAACGACTCGATAACCAGCTAATGGCGCTGGGCGTGGAACACGAGTCGCGCAAATACGAGGTGCACCTTACAGTCGGACGTGTAAAAACACGCAAGAACACGGAGAAATTAATGGAAGTTCTCAATTTTTACAATGAATTCAAATTTAGCTCAGAAGTTGTAAGGCAGGTGGTTTTGATGAAAAGCGACCTTTCACCAAATGGGGCTATTTATACAAAGCTTCATACCATTAACTTATCTCAATAACCACATAACTTTTATAAAGGTGATTTATGATACCAAAACAAGAAGCGGCAGATAGAGAAAAACGACAGCAGGCTTTAGAAAGGGCCCTTTCCCAAATTGAGAAGCAATATGGCAAAGGGACAATAATGAAACTGGGCGGGGAAACAAGGCTAGATGTACCCAGCATCTCCACAGGCGCATTATCTCTGGATATTGCGCTTGGAGTAGGCGGGATACCTCGTGGCAGGGTTGTGGAAATTTTTGGGCCTGAATCCTCCGGCAAAACTACTTTAACTTTACATATCATTGCAAACGCCCAGAAAGAGGGCGGCATAGCGGCATTTGTTGACGCTGAACATGCTTTAGACCCTGATTACGCAAAAAAACTGGGGGTGGATTTAAACAACCTCATGGTCAATCAGCCGGATACAGGCGAACAGGCGCTCGAAATTGTTGAATTATTAGTAAGAAGCAATGCAGTTGACATAGTTGCAATTGATTCCGTTGCGGCGCTCGTTCCTCGCGCAGAAATTGAGGGAGAGATGGGCGATTCACATATGGGGCTACAAGCACGGTTGATGTCTCAGGCGTTACGTAAATTAACCGGCTGCATTTCGAAATCTCAAACGAGCGTTATTTTTATAAACCAGATACGAGAAAAGATTGGCGTTATGTATGGCGGAAACCCAGAAACAACGCCCGGCGGAAGGGCATTAAAATTTTACGCCTCTGTGCGTATTGATATAAGAAAGATCGGCAGTATAAAAGACGCCGATATAACAATCGGCAACCGTGTCCGCGCAACGGTTTGCAAAAACAAGGTTGCCGCACCATTTAAAAAAGCAGAATTTGATATTTTATATAACTCCGGCATTTCACGCGCAGGTGACATTATAGACCTCGGAGTTGAGCATCAGATTATTGATAAATCTGGAACCTGGCTTTCTTACGGAGAGTTGAGACTCGGACAGGGAAGGGAAAACTCAAGGCAGTTTATAGAAAGTAAACCTGAATTAATGAAAGAAATTGAACAGGTAATCATTAAGAAGGTAAAACCAGAATTGGTTTCAGAAAAACCTGTTGAAAAAGCCCCTGAAAAACCAAAGTCTGAATCACAATTAAGAAAAGGTGAGAAATAATCTTTTACCATGAAGACAAACGAGATTCGCAATAAATATTTAAAGTTTTTTGAGAAAAAATCTCATGTAATCTGTCCCAGCGATTCGCTGGTGCCACAGAATGACCCCACACTCCTGTTTACAGGTGCAGGGATGAACCAGTTCAAAGATATGTTTCTGGGTAAGGGAAATCTGAATTTCAAAAAAGCAACTACATGTCAAAAATGTATACGTACAGGTGATATTGATAATGTCGGTAGAACCGCCTCCCATCACACATTTTTTGAGATGCTTGGAAATTTCTCATTCGGTGATTATTTCAAAAAGGAGACAATCGAATGGGCATGGGAGTTCTTAACACAGGAGTTAAAAATTCCAGAGGAACGGCTGTGGGTAAGTGTATACAAGGATGACCAGGAATCTTATGAAATCTGGGAAAAATGCATAAAGATATCCAATTCAAAAATATACAAGTATGGTGAAGAAGATAACTTCTGGCCATCAAATGCACCGTCAGTAGGCCCTAACGGTCCGTGCGGTCCTTGTTCTGAGATATTTTTCGATCAGGGGGCTAATGCTGGTTGTGGCCGAAAAGAATGTGAACCTGCATGCAACTGCGACAGATTCGTAGAAATATGGAATCTTGTATTTACACAATTTGATCGTAAAGAAAACGGCAAATTAGACCCATTACCAAATAAGAACGTTGACACGGGTATGGGACTCGAAAGAATGGCGCGTGTAATGCAAAGCGTGAAAACAAATTTCGATATAGATATATTCCATCCCATTATTAAATATCTAGAAGAAGCAGCAGAATTAAAATACAACGGACAGTCTGAACATTCAATTTTAATGCGTCGTATCGCAGACCACACAAAGGCTTGCGTGTTTTGTATAGCAGATGGCGTCCTTCCCAGCAACGAGGGGCGCGGATATGTTGAGAGGCGATTATTAAGACGGGCTGTTCGCGACGGCGCGCAATTGGGTATTAAAGATTCGTTTTTATACAAATTAGTGCCTATTATAAGCGAAGTGATGCATGAAGGTTACCCTGATATCAAACAACGCAGGGAAAATATAGCAAGAATTATAAAGAGTGAAGAGGAGAAATTCCACGAAACATTAGAACAGGGTACGATTATACTGGATGAATTAATGGAGTCCATGCAAAAAAACAAACAAAAAACCCTTACTGGTAAAGATGCCTTTAAACTATACGACACATACGGCTTCCCTTTGGATATAACTGAATCAATTCTTAGCGAAAAAGAATTTACAGTTGACAGGGATGGTTTTGAGAAAGAGCTTGAAAAACAGCGGTTACAGGCAAAGCAGTCCTCTCAAATGACAGGGCAGGTGTTTGATACTGGTCCGCTCAGCAAGATAAAGGACATTTCAAAAGGCACAAGATTCATTGGATATGAAAAAAGCGCCTGTGAAGCAACGATAATCGCCATAATCAATGATAATCAATTAGTAGATGCGGCATCAACAGGAAGCGAAGTTACCGTAATTCTTGACCAAACGCCATTCTATGCCGAATCAGGAGGACAGATTGGTGATACAGGTATACTCGAGTCCAATGAATCCCTCGTTAATATTACAGATACAAAGAAAAACAACGATTTTATATTGCACATTGGAAAAACAACAAAGGGAACACTTAAAAAGGGACGTGTAGTTAATGCGAAAATTGACATGCAACGGAGGAATTTAATACGAAAGAACCATTCTGCAACGCATATTCTTCATTATGCCTTACGAAAAGTCATAGGGCAACATTCAGAACAGGCAGGTTCGCTGGTAATGCCAGACCGTTTGCGTTTCGATTTCCACCATTTTTCCAGCTTAACAAAGGAAGAAATTGCTCGAATCGAAGATTTGGTTAATGAAATAATTCTGGAAAACGCATCTGTAAGCGCAAGAGAAATGGCAATCCAGCAAGCAAAGAATGCAGGAGCCATGGCGTTGTTTGGTGAAAAATACGGAGAACATGTCAGGATGGTTTCAATCGGTGATTTTAGCAAGGAGCTGTGCGGGGGAACGCACATAAATAATTCAGGAGAAATCGGCTTATTCAGAATTGTCAGTGAATCTTCAATCGCAGCCGGAATCAGACGTATCGAAGCAATAACTGGTTCGGCAGTTCTAACCAGAGACAGGGAAAAAGAAAATACAATTCAAGAGATATGTGAGATACTGAACACAACTGAAGAGAAACTTGTTAAGAAAACCCAAGCAGTCTTAAACGACCTTAAGAATTTACAAAAAGAAATTCACAGATTAAAACAAAAAGAATTAGGCAGTCACGCTGATTCTTTTTTAAACAGTGCAAGAGAGGTTTCAGGGGTAAAGATAATTACGAAAAAACTTGATAATGCAACTGCAGATGATATGAGAAAAACAATAGATATATTGATGAAATCCCAGACTGATATTGCAATTGTACTGGGTTCAACACAAAACGGACGCACAATCATAATAACCGCCATTAGCCCAAATCTTGTAAAACGTGGTTTACATGCAGGAAACATATCAAAGGAAGTCGCAAAGATAATTGGTGGCGGCGGCGGCGGCAGACCTGATATGGCGCAGGCAGGCGGCCAACTAGCAGAAAAGCTAGACGAGGCGCTCCGTTTTGCTGAAGAGTTAATAGGCAAGAATATAGAGCAGGCTAAAAAGTAAATGATAATTTAGTATCAATTTTAATTTTTGAAGAA
>MHYY01000156.1:0-3210 GCA_001830285.1 Planctomycetes bacterium RIFCSPLOWO2_12_38_17
CGGGTTTTTCGCCAGGACAGTTTTTTCACAAATCATGGGGTATATCTGTAATATTTAAGATATTATTAGCCATTCTTAAATGTTTTATACGGTTTTTAATGGTAAACAATCATGCAATTTCCCACCATTTATTAGAACTTCAAATTTATTAATAATGGACTCTTTTAATAATAATTTCAATAGGGCAATTCTTGATGATGAAAGTTTGTCTATAGAAAAAAGTTTGTTACTTGTAAGCCTAAGGATTGGTAAAGGGGTGTATTCTTTATCGCCGATTTTCACTTCTTTGAGGTTAGAAAACAGTATCATTTTAATCAGTCCATCTTTAATATCTTCTGTGGAAGGGATAATGCTTTCTTTTGAATGTTTAGCTTCAATCAAACAAATTGAATTTTTAAACAATTTAGCTTCATCACATGTAAAGTAATAATATCCTCCAAGATAGTTCTTAATAGTCAATGTTGCTTTTGTGCCGTCCAATTGCTCTTTTGGCTGTATAGTGGTTCTTTTTCTTGAAAGATTCATAAAGTTATCTTTTCCTTTCAACAATTCTTGTATTCGGTTATGTGCAGAAGTAAACGAGTGCATATCAACATTTAATTCTTCTGAAATATTTTTATATGCAGCTAATGCTTTTTCACCAACTGCGCCTATGTTCTCAATCTGAGATAAATTCCAATGCAGAGGGTCTGATTGATAGTTATAATGATGATTGTAATATCAGAAAATAGCCATTGAAATGATGCTTGATTTTAAAGATTCTGAATTGTTTTAATTCCGTTTTGCTAAAAGTTGATTCTGCTTTTCTAATTATTTCTTTTTCTTCATTTTCATTGTGACAAGGTAAAACAAAATTTAGCGTATTATCTTTTATCTCTGGATATTTCTTTGGATTTAAAATATTTCCTTCTGCTTTAACTTCTGTCATTACACGAAATCTTAACTTTACAGAGGATTTATTTACATCACGGACTTTGCTGAAACTCTGTTGTTCAGACAAAATCGTTAGAAGCTTTCTCTTTACATCTTCATCAAAACTTTCTCCCCTATCCTTTAGTCTTTCTTCCAGAACCTGTAAAAAAGATTGACTGATTAAATCTTCAATGCGAATAGTTTCAAAAAAACTACCATGAACAAGACAGATTTTTACATCCCCTTTCTTTTTGCCTCTGACAAGATAAAAAACATCCCTGACTGGCAAAGAGTAAATATCATTGCCGTTTTCTTGCATCTGTTGTTTGATCCCACTATTTTCTCCTGTGATAATCTTAGCTATTTCTTTCCTGCCGGTAGGTATGGTTGAATTAAACGATGACACCGTATAAGTATTGCTATCTTTTAATTCAATTAATTCTCCGCCGGTAAAAATTCCTCTATTCGTATTTAGTCTTATCGCCATATCTGGAAAAGTCCCCTTATTTCTGCATGAAAGCAAGTTTTCATTAAACGGAAAGTCTTCAAGTTTGTTTTCTGTCAAAAAGTGTCTTTTGCTTTCTACAAGCGATTTAAAAAAGTGATATATGGAATACATCATCTCTCCTCACCAAGCATTGAAAGCTGTTTAACTCTATATTTTTTAGAGCTATCACTAATTCCATATCCCCAAATTTTTTCAATATCATCAGTATAAACATAATCATTATAATATCTTTGAATATTATCAGACTCTTTGCTATTCGTCAGTCTTTTTTCTATACAATTTATATTTTCTTTATTTTTTTCTATACCTATAGAATTCCTTCTTAACTGTTCCGCGACTACCAATGTTGTCCCTGTTCCTGCAAAAGGATCTAAAACTGTATCGTTTGGATTTGACGAAGCTAAAACTATTCTTAAAAGCAGTTGAATAGGTGCTTGTTGTTTATGGAAGCGGTTACCATCAGGTTTACGAATAGCCTCATCTCCAGCAAAATAGCCTGCTGTAAGCTCTCTGATATCATCCCATACATCAGTAACATACATGCCGTCTTCTCGTTTAAATTTGTAGTTAGACGGTAAAGGTGGATTAATCCTTAATCTATTAAAAAGATTCGCCTTTTTCCCCTTAATTGCATAAGCTATTATCTGGTAATGTTTCCCAAATTTGTTACTGCACGGCACTGCAGAGGTTTTCTTCTTCCAGATTATTAAATTTTGTAAATTCCATCCTGTTTCTCTGAGACAGCTTAAAACATGCTCAGTATTCTTTTCCCTTTGCATAAAATAGATTGCTCCGCCTTGTAAAGTTAATTTATAAATATTGCTGCATACCTCCCGCATCCACTGCCAGTAAACAACGGCAGGCATATTATCATCATGTTCAGCATACTCTTTACCTTGATTAAAAGGCGGATCAAGGAATGTCAAATCAATAGTTGTTGTTAATCTCTCTAATTCTTTTATGCAATCACCCATGATTATTTTATATGCCATTGATTATTCCTCATCTTCGTATTCTTTTATTTCTCCACTTTCTGTAACAATATTTTCCCATTCACCTTCCTCTCTATCATCGTCTAACTTCTTTTCAAGATACATCATAAATCTATCGCAGTTTAAAAAATTATTTGCTATTCTCATAAATTTTTTAGCCTCTTTTTTTGTAACCGTCCAACTCGAATCATAATACTTTGGATTATCGGTTTCGTTATCGCCTATAAGTTCTGATAAAACCGCATTGAGATTATTTATACATGATGTTCTTTTGGTGAATTTACATATTGCTCTGATATAAAACTCAACCTCGTCTCCAAAGACCTCTGAAACAATTTTAAAATTATACCTTTTGCCATCTACTACAATTTCTTTATGTATAGTTCCTATCATGTTTATACACCCTGCCTAAAACAACCCTTCGTAATCAAAGGGAGCATTAAAATAAGGTGGCGAAGTAACAACCAAGTGAACTTCTTCATCTGAGATTTCCTTCATACTCATACAATTACCAATTATTAATTTGTGGTTTGTGGACATATTATAAAAAAGGGTAAAGTAATATTATTCATACCTTGTGTTTTTAATAACGCTATGGATACTTCAAATCCATTATATAATTTTTTATTCTCTTATTCACTATTATTGATAATATTTTTAATAAAGGTAGGTTTTCAGGTATCTGCCTGTGTAACTTTCTTTTAATCTTGCGATTTCCTCCGGGGTGCCGTATCCAACAACGTATCCCCCTGCATCGCCGCCTTCGGGACCGAGGTCAATAATATAATCGGCAGACTT
>MHYY01000156.1:3251-5770 GCA_001830285.1 Planctomycetes bacterium RIFCSPLOWO2_12_38_17
CAGCCTCAATTAATCCCTGAAAGCAGTTTAGTAATTTTTGAATATCGTCCATGTGCAATCCAACGGTGGGTTCATCAAAGATAAAAAGCATCTTGTCAGAGCTCTCCTGAGCCATGTAAGTAACAATCTTGAGCCGTTGTGCCTCGCCGCCTGATAGTGTAGTGGCAGGCTGTCCCAATCTTAAATACCCTAATCCTGTATCCCTTAGAAATTCCAATCCTCTGGTAATCCTTGACGAATTATTGAAAAAGGTGAAGGCATCATCAACGGTCATTTCTAGTATCTCATGGATATTTTTGCCTTTGTACTTTACATCCAGTACTTTTTTATTGAATCGTTTCCCATTGCATTTTTCACAGGTAACAAAGACATCTGCAAGGAATTGCATGTCAACCCTGATGTAGCCAGCGCCCTCGCACTGTTCGCATCTGCCGCCGGCTATATTGAATGAGAATGAACTGCTGTTCAGGTTGCGCATCCTTGCATCGCGTGTTGACGAAAGGAGTTTCCGTATTTCATCAAATACTTTTACGTATGTTATTGGATTTGAACGAGGGGTGCGTCCTATTGGGGATTGGTCCACGAGAATAACGTCATTAATGTAGTGCATTCCCTCAATAACCTTGTGTTTTCCTACTAATCCCGGGTATCCCCCCCATTTCTTCTTAATTGTACCGTAAAGGGTATCCTGTATGAGGGTACTCTTGCCTGACCCTGATACCCCTGTTATGCAGACAAGCATATCCAGAGGGAACGTTACATCTATATCTTTCAGATTATTTTGAGAGGCGCCTCTTAGAATTATTTTTTTACCAGAAAGTTTTCGTCTGGCAGGTATTTTAATTGCTTTACGACCTTTTATGTACTGTCCTGTAAGCGAGCCGTTATGGGCGGGTAAGTTCCTGAATGACCCCTGGTAGACAATCGTGCCGCCGTTCTCTCCAGCGCCGGGACCCATATCAATAATCTCATCAGCCTTTTTAATAACCTCTTTATCGTGCTCTACGATAACAACCGTATTACCTATATCACGCAATTTTTCGAGTATCTGTATCAATCTGCCCGTATCCCTTGGATGTAGCCCGATACTGGGTTCATCAAGGATGTACAAGGTATTTACCAGTGAAGAACCAAGCGATGTGGCGAGATTTACCCTCTGAGCCTCTCCTCCTGAAAGTGTGCGGGTCATACGGTCGAGGGTAAGATACCCAAGACCTATTTTGATCATGTAGTCTAATCGCTTTCTGATTTCCTGTAAAATTAAATGAGCAGTATTTTTTTCATAATCAGAAAGTTGAAGTTCCTCAAAAAACTGCAAGGCTTTTTCAATAGTCATAGAACAGATATTCGCTATATTTTTGTTATTGATAAAGACATTTAGTGCCTGTTTTTTGAGTCTGCTGCCATTGCAGTCTGTGCATAATGTGTAACCTCGATATTTACTCAAAAATACGCGAACATGCATTTTATATTTGCGTTGTTCCAACCATTTGAAGAAATCATAAAGACCACAAAAGTCTTCCGTGCCCTCCATAATTAATTTTACCTGTTCTTCCGTCAATTTTGAGAATGGTACATTCATGGGAATGTTGTATTTTGATGATGCATTTTTAAGAGATTCAAGCAGTTCTGAATAAGTCGGTGTATTCCATGGTACTATGGCGCCCTGATTTAGTGTTTTTCCCTTATCAGGAATTACTGCATCCAAATCAATGTCAATTGTATGTCCAAACCCCTGACATCTGGAACATGCACCAACAGGGTTGTTGAATGAAAATAGCGCCGGGATGGGTTCTGAATATTCGATGTTGCAATAACTGCAGTAAAACTGCTTATTGTATTTTAATTCAATCCATTGCGAACCATGAATTTCTGTTGGGATTCCTTTGCTTATGCTGGAATCGGTTGGGTTATTTGTTATATCATAAATAATACTTAAGTGTCCGGCGCCAAGACGATACGCTGTTTCAAGGGCATCTACCAGGCGTTCTTTGATAACATCTTTTACTAACAGCCTGTCAACGATTCCGTAAACTGCCTTTGCATTGTGAATATTTATGTCCTTTGTTTCTGTGGTGATATCAACAATAGTCTTATCAACCAGGATTCTGACTAATCCGCGTTCTTTGAGAAGATTAATCTGTGCCTGATTCGAGACCTTCTGGCTTATAGTAAGCGGGAATATGACCATAAATCTTGTACCTTCAGGCAGCGAAAAGACAGTTTCGGTTATATTCGAGACAGTGTCTATTTGCACGTGTCGTTTACAGGAACTGCAATAGGTTTTACCAATCCGTGCGAATAACAGCCTCAGGTAGTCATTTATTTCGGTAGCAGTTCCGACCGTTGAGCGTCTATTTTTTACTGGATTTTTCTGCTGGATGGCTATTGCAGGCAGGATGCCTTCTATGTGGTCTACGTCAGGCTTATCCATTTTTTCTAAAAATTGACGTGCATAAGCGGAAAAGGATTCTATGTAACGTCGCTGCCCTTCTGCATAGAGGGTATCAAATGCAAGG
>MHYY01000157.1 GCA_001830285.1 Planctomycetes bacterium RIFCSPLOWO2_12_38_17
TCAAATGTCTCTTTTTCAACAAGCCCATCTAATGGACGTATCAAGGCTGGAGACAAAATTATTATTACTGTAAATGTCAAAAATACCGACGAAACACCTTTGCATCAGTTACGAGGTATTTCTTCATGTAAAAATGCAATTTTTGATAAACTCGAATTTATCTTCGGTAAAATAGATAAGGGTGCAACAAAATCATATTCAACAACAGTCGAGGTACCTAAGGCTTCTCTTGATAGAGAGGACGAAATTATTATCAAATTTGAGGATCTCAACCAAAAAAACCCAGAAGACATTAAACTCAATATTACTACAGAAGCAATGTCTCGTCCACTTTTTGCATTTTCCTATCAAATTCTTGACAACACAAAGAATACTTCTGTAAATAATGGCGATGGTTTGATCCAGGCAGGAGAAGAACTTGAACTACTGGTTTGGGTAAAAAATATTGGGGATGGCCTTTCTGAAAATAATGTTGTGACTTTAAGAGAATTGAGCAGTAAAGAAGTTTTCATAAAAAACGGCAGGGTTGAAATCGGACAGTTAAACCCAGGCGAAATAAAAGAGGCAAAATTATCTTTTTATATAAAGGAAACAATGCCTTCAGATAAATTCAGTATAGATTTGATTGTTTCAGAAACTGTATTAGGAACATTTTTATCCAATAAGATTACATTCCCGGTTGTTACAAACAAATTTAAGTTAACGCCTGTTTCCAGCACCTTAAAAACAAGCAGAAATCGTATCCCACTTTATGGCGGAATGTCTTTTGATTCTCCCGTACTATCAGTGATGAACGAAGGCACAATACTAAAAGCTGATGCAAAAACTCCAGATTGGTTCCGCATAACATTACCTGATAATCACTATGGCTGGGTATCGTCAAAAGAGGTAATCGAATCAAATGGCTCAGAAAACAAACTCACTACGATAGAACCTTTCTTTCAGCGAATCCCTCCCCTAATTAAATTGGGCAAACCCGTTTCAAATGTACTATTTGGGAACGATCGTTTACCGCTAACCGCTGTTATAGAAGATGATATACACGTGAAACACGTCTATGTATTGATTAATAATGACAAGGCATTTTATAAATCAAACAAGATACAAACACCGAGAGAACAAACCCGACTGGAAATCAATACAGACCTACCTCTAAAAGAAGGTCCTAACATAATAACAATAGTTGCCAGAGATGACCAGGACCTTGTAACCATGAAATCATTCGTTGCAACAAAGGGTATTACTGTTGCAAAGGGATTATAACCCGACTTAAAAATCTCAAATCTCATGATAGTTCGGAATTCATATTACTTTAACATCTGATAATACTCACTTAATACCTTTGCCACTTCAGGTCTTGTAAAGGTTGGCGGTGGCGCCTGTCCCGAACTTAACATCCTGCGAACCTCTGTTCCGCTAAGAATAACATGATTGGATGAATCGTGTGGGCATGTCTTATATGACGCCATACCATTACAGGATTTACAATAGAACGTATGATCAAAAAATAACGGTATAATCCCGATTTCCAGAGAGTCAAACTCATCAAATATATAATGGGCATCAAATGTCCCATAATAGCTCCCAACACCTGCATGGTCTCTACCAACTATAAAATGAGTACAACCATAATTTTTTCTTACGATTGCGTGGAAAATAGCCTCCCTAGGTCCGGCATACCTCATAGCAGCAGGAAAGACAGCTAATAAAACCCTGTCCTTCGGATAGTATTTTTCTAAAAGAATCTCGTAACTTTTAATCCTCACATCCGCAGGAATATCATCACTCTTTGTTTCTCCAACCAAAGGATGCAAAAGAATTGCATCTACTATTTCAAGGGTGCACTTCTGAATATATTCATGGGCACGATGCACTGGATTACGAGTTTGAAAGCCAACTATCCGTCTCCACCCTTTTTTTACGAACAACTCCCTTGTCTCAGAAGGGTCGAGTCTGTATGGTAAAAAATCACCTGGTTTTGCCCTGTTTACAACACTCACCTTACCACCGAGAAGATACTCATTCATTTTGTAAACATAATCTACGCCTGGATGTTTTCTATCATCCGTACCGTAAACCTCCAAAGATTCTTTTGGTTTATCATGATGATAAATTTCTTCAAGATGTAAAATAGCAATAACAGCGTCTGCCTGATCTACAAGGGCAATATCTTTACCCGGTTTAAGACCTTCTATTTCTTCTTTAGTTGCGGATAAAACAATTGGGATAGACCAAGGTAATCCATTGGCTAATCGCATATTATCTACAACGTTATCATAATCCGCCTTACACATGAATCCTTCCAGAGGACTCATTGCCCCAACTGCGATCATATCAAGATCAGACATTTCTCTGGCATTAAGCTGTATCTTTTTCATACTATAGTTAGCGGCTTTATCCAGCAACATTTCCCGCTCTTCCATTGATACAATTCTACTTACTAATTCCCCCCCATGCGGGGCGATATTTTTAACCATCCTCTTAATCTCCTTTCAAACTTCTTGCCTGAATAACATATTCTTCCACCTGTCCACTAGCATCTTTAATCGTCCAGATAGTCCTGTTACGCTTTAATTGTGCCTTTAAAGAAGCCGCATTACAACTAATCTGGAAAGGCAATCTCAATTCAATTGCCTGTACAGGACATTCTTTAACACAACATGCACACGTCCAGCAAGCTGACTGGTCACGTATCGCCGCCTTCGTATTTTCTTTTCGATAACATAAATCACCGGGGCAAATACGCTCACACCTCGCCTCCGCCAACCCCTTGCATCCATTACAAATATTTTCATCAATATAGATACTCATCTGTCTAACGGCCTTTCCACCATTCTTATTTCATCGGTATCAGGATTATAAATAGAATTAACAAAAACACGCCACCGTTTATCATCTTTTTCCGGATAATCCAATCTTGCCTGATAGCATGACCATCTGGTCTCCTTACGATAAATCAGATGCTCAACCAGTACTCTTGCAACATCCAGCTTATCAATACATTCCAATACGTCAACCAGGCTATAATTGTTTTCTGATTTTACATCATTTGTACGTTCCTTAAGACATCTCAATAACCGCCTTGCCTCTAATAATCTTTCCTCATGAAGCGCATAATTCATGGATATACCACCTGCGTATTCATCCATAATTTTCTGGAGTCGTTCACGTATTTCGTGAGGCAATACACCCGTTTTTTTGTTCAAAGAAGATAAAACCCTTTCCTGTTCTTTCAAAATCAGACTATCATCTATTTTTTTGTGGGGAAACCCTTTTATATCTTCCAACGCTGTTGCTGACGCTATACGAGCCTCAACCCAGCTCCCGCTTACGTACTTTTTAGGCGCGCCCCCTGCCGCTTCCCCGGCCGCATAAAGCCCTGGAATCGTAGTCCTCCTGTCCTTATCAATCCAGTATCCCGCCTGACAGTGTCCACCCACAATAAAAGGCTCCGTCCCATGAATCTCCACAGGTTTCGTTCTGGGATTCATACCGTTAGCTGCCCATAAAAGTATAATTGGTGGATTCATGTTCAAGAAATCTTCCTTAAGTCTCTTTTCTTCATCAACACTCAAAGTGGTTGTATCCAAATAACACGGACCCCGGCCTGCCTTTGTTTCTTCTATTGTAGCTAATAATCTGTGATGGGTAAGGCACTTGTTACCGCCAAGGTGCTTATAGTAACACTCTAAATAATCTTCTCCATGCGCATTGATCTGTTTTGACCGCGCACCGACTGCGATAATACCCGTTGGAGCATGAACATCTTTCACACGTAACGCTATGAACCTATTTTCAAAACTGGTCATCTCCGCGCCAATGCGAATTCCCATTGCATAGCCTGTTCCCACATTCCAGGGACAGTACCATATAAGGTTCCTTGCCTCCCCGGCATTATTAGACCTGTATATACCAGATGCCCCGCCTGTTGCCACTATAACCGCTTTTGCTTTTACAACATAGAAATTACTGTTCCTAACCCCATATCCAAAAGCGCCAAGGACACGCTCACCGTCGTAAATAAAATTAGTTGCTACTACACGATTTAGAACCTGGGCCTTTGTCTTACATACAGCCTCCGCAAGGATGGGTTTTAATCGCTCGCCACAAATCCGAATACTCCGTTTACCACGCATCTTATACGTACCGTCGTCATTCTTTTCAATAGGCAGTCCCATCTCCTCTACATCTCTTACGGCGCTGTTCAACCCCTTAGCTATACTATAAACGAGGTCCTTCCTTATAACTCCCTCGAATTGTTTCTCAACATTTGCGACATAGGATTCCGGTGTCTGTCCAGGATGTATGTATGCGTTGATGGCATTCAACCCCATTGCAAGGCAACCGCTGCGTTCAATATGTGCCTTTTCCATAATTAATACATTACAATCAGGAGACCTTTTATAAATCTCGACTGCAGCAAAACACCCAGCAGCGCCACCGCCAATAATTAATATATCGCAATCTATACGTGTAATGCCCATACTTCCCCTGCGAAATCTCAAAACGAAAAAATTATATTATAAAAAGAAAATTTATAATACTCATATTTTATTTTTATGTCAATTTAAAACATCCTTTCTACTGTGAATGCCATAAAAGAAAATGTTTTACATACGTAATTATTAACCTGGATAAACTGTGAAATCAGCTTCAATAAGAAATGGAATTTTTAAGAGGACTTACTTTAAAAAAGGCATGCTTTAATAGCAACCTTTTTTTAGTCATTCTGCAGTTTATACGCCTTTCATAGTCCTTATCCTGTTAAGTTATTTGGAAACCGTAATGTTTATCAGGACTAATCGCTCTACACTCAATTTGAAAGTGGTTACACTTAGATTAACGTCCAAATTCTTTTACCCTTTTGTAACAATACTTTCATACCATGTGCCATATACTCCGTACTTTTTAATTACCTGTTCCACATCATTCCTGAAATCATCGCCTACTAAATCAAACATTAAACATCTCCAATAAAATTACTGTATTTTAGAAGTTCCTTGTATAGCGGAGCTTATATCAATTTTAGAAATTATTTGCAAATAGAAAAGAATTTGACTTACTCCTCGAAATTTAATAAATTAAAGAAACTGTTTTTGCTAAAAAAGAACTTTGAAATCCATTAATTAAAGAAGTAGTATAAAATTTAAAAGACATACAAGTCACCTCAAATTATGAGGACATAAGGATATTGCAGAGAATTTATCAATGATACTTATAACAAAATTTAATTTTAGTATTTGCACAGCTTGACACTATTTATACATGCATACAACAACCGTCGAAAAAATAATAACAAGCAAACTAGCAGAAACCTTCAACCGCCTAATTGGCAAGGAAAATGTGCTTTATAAAACTGAGGATAGGATATGTTATGCATATGATGGTAGTAAACAAAGGTATATACCTGATATCGTATTACAACCAAGGTCTGCACAACACGTATCAAATATTCTAGAATTCGCAAACAAACACGAGATTCCAGTATGCCCGCGTGGCGCAGGTTCTGGGCTTACAGGCGGAGCAATACCAGTAAAAGGC
>MHYY01000158.1 GCA_001830285.1 Planctomycetes bacterium RIFCSPLOWO2_12_38_17
AGACTAAACTTGGGTATTATTAGAAGAGGTGATGCCTTAAGTAAAAATATAGAAATCAGGACTGTACCTGAATTAAATATTGAGGTGAAAAAGGTTGAAACACCAAATCCCTATGTTTCGGTTTCAAAAGCCGAGAATACTGGTAAACACATATATAATTATAAGGTGACAATTGGGAATTATGAATACATAGGAAAAGTGAATGGAATTATTTTTATTTATACTACAAGTGGGAAACAAGAGAGGGTGGATTTGCCATTTTCAGCAGAATTTGTTGGAGATATAACTTATTATCCTGAGGTATTATCTTTTGGAAATGTTAGAAGGAATCAGGATATTAAAAGAACTATAATTGTAAATTTTATAAATAAAGATATAAAGATTGAGAAGATTGAGTTTGAGCCAGCTAATTTCAATTATTTAATATCTGAATTAAGTGGTGCAGGCAATAAAGTCATAGATGTAAAATTAAATAATGATAATTCAATTGGCAAAATTAATGGGAATTTAAAGATTTACACAAATAGTGTCATTCAGCCAATTATTAACATCCCGATAAGTGGGGAAATAAAGGGTTGAATGAAGAATATCAAATGATGCGGAGATTATATTTAATTTGTTTTTATGTTTGTTTTATAAGCGTAATACCAAAAGTTGCTTTTAGTTCTTCAGAGGATATATTAATAGTATTTTCAGGTGAAGAAACAGGGAATCTCGAACCTTGTGGTTGTTACGTCGGGCAAATAGGAGGTATTTCTAGAAGACACACAATTATTGACCAGCTGAAGAAAAAAAACAATGTAATACCGGTAAGTTTAGGTGATCTTCCCAGTGGGAATGAACGTCAGGATGAAATTAAAATGGAAATTTTCTCTCATGCAATGAGGAAGATGGGCTACATTCTGCATAACGTTGGTGAAAAAGAGATCGAAATAAGTCCACGAGTACTTAGTTATTTATCACAAACAAATAATTTTACTTTCCTTTCAAGTAATATCCAGATTAATTACCCATTTCCTGTGATAATCAATAAATATGTTATAAATGAATATGTCGAGAACAAACGTAGTTTTAAAATTGCATTTTTGGGTATTCTATCAAAAATATTTTCAGATAATATTTTGTCAAACGACGTGTGTGTTGATGATCCAGTGAGTGCTTTAAGACCACTAATTAAAGAGTTACGTAATAAGGTGGATTTCATGGTATTATTATCTCATGCACCTTTTGAAGAATCTGTAGAATTTGCAAAATTATTTCCTGAAATAGGATTAATTATAACTGGGCATGGTATGGATGAACCTACAGATACTGTAATCTACATTAAAGATACTCCAATTGTGTCTCCTGGAAGAAATGGTAGATTTATTGGAATTGCAAGGTACTCTATAACTAATAAGGGCTTAAAAAGAAAATCAATAGAAGTTATTCCATTGGATAATAAATACAATGATTCGCAAGAAGTGAGTTTATTATTAAAAGAGTACCAACAAATTTTGAAAAATGAAGATTTATTGGGGAAAACATATCGAGAACCGCTTCCCAACGGGTTATCATATGTGGGTAGTTCTGCATGTGGAATATGCCATAAAATAGTATATGAACACTGGAGTAATACGGCACATGGTAAATCATATGATACTTTGGTCAATACCGGACATCAATATGATCCGGAGTGTATTAAGTGTCATACGATTGGTTTTGGGCATATTTCTGGATATTTAAATTATGATGAGACTCAGCATTTAATAAATGTGGGTTGTGAAAGCTGTCATGGCGCTGGAAGTTTACATATAAACTTAGTCAACAAGAACTATGGGAAGACAAATGAGGGTGGTTGTGAGATGTGTCATGACAGTGAACACAGTCCAGGTTTTGAATTTAAAGAATATTGGGAAAAAATTAAGCATCCAAGAGAAGTATTAAAACAGTTACCCAATATTGTAAAATAGTATGTTTTGAAATGATAAAGATTGCGTTTTATTGGCATCAACATCAGCCGTATTATAAAGATAGTATAACCGGTGAATATCTTTTGCCATGGGTTAGGTTGCATGGCATAAAAGATTACATCGGAATGGTATTGTTGTTGAAAGAGTTTCCGGAAATGCATCAGACTTTCAATTATGTTCCATGTTTGTTGGAACAGCTCAGTGATTATGAGAAAGGTTATACTAAGGATAGATATTGGAAACTAGCTGAAAAACCTGTTGAAGACCTTACAGAGGAAGAGAAATATTATATATTAGATAATTTCTATTCTGCAAATCATCAACACATGATTGATGTTTATCCGAGATATAGGGAATTATTGAAAAAAAGAAATTTCAGAAGAAAGCGTGCACAGGATGTAATCAATGAGTTTTCGAATAATGATTTTCAAGACTTGCAGGTATGGGCAAATCTTACATGGTATCATCCATTAATTATAAAAAGAGAACCTATATTATCAGAAATAGTAATAAAGGGAAAAGGGTTTTCGAATGAAGATAAAAAATTTGTTCTGTTTAAACAAATGGAAATTATTAAACAGATTATACCACTTCATAAACAATTGCAAGACTCAAACCAAATAGAAATTACAACATCTCCCTTTTATCATCCTATATTACCGTTATTATGCAATCAGGAGTCGGCAAAGGTTGCTTTGCCAAAAATACGAATACCTAGTAAAAGATTGGTTGCAAATAATGATGCGAAAATACAAATAGAAATGGCAGTTCAAGCCTACGAGAAATACTTTGGAAGAAAGCCTTGTGGTATGTGGCCATCTGAAGGTGCGGTGAGTGATGATATTATTCCACTAGTTGCCAATGCTGGTTTTAATTGGCTTGCATCAGATGAAGAAATTCTTGCTAATACATTAGGTAAACAGATAACTAGAGATAAGTATGGAGATGTTATAGATCCTGATATTTTATATAAACCCTATCGAATAAGTGTAAATAATAACGCTATTAATATTGTGTTTCGTGATCATAACCTATCTGATTTAATTGGCTTTCAATATTCAAAATACAGTTCAGATGTTGCGGTATCTGATTTTATAAATAGAATTAATAGTCTAAAAAAATATAATAATAATAAAAACCCATTTCTGGTTACAATTATACTGGATGGTGAAAATGCGTGGGAACATTACCCTAATAATGGTCTTGATTTTTTAATAAAACTGTATGAGGAAATTAGCAAGGATAGGGACTTAGAATGTGTGCGTATTTCTGACTATTTAAAGGAATATCCAACAGAACAAACGCTAAATCATGTATATCCAGGTTCATGGATAGGACATAATTTGGCAACTTGGATTGGTCATGAGGAAAAGAATAGAGCATGGGAACTTATAGAACAAACACGGTCATTTCTACATGAGCATACAAATGAGAAGAACAATTTAAATGGTGTTAAATGTGCATGGGAAGAGATATTCATAGCTGAGGGTAGTGATTGGTTTTGGTGGTTTGGAGACGATCATTTTACACCTCATAAGCATGAGTTTGATAATTTGTTTAGATTACATCTTAAAAATGTATACAGGCTGTTGAATATAGATTCTCCAAAAATATTAGAAGCCCCCATTACTAAAATAGGTATAAGAAGGGTTTACACAAGTCCGAAAAGATTCTTGAATATTAAATTGGACGGAGTGGTTAGTAATTATTTCGAATGGCATGATGCAGGTATATATAGCACTGGAAAAGATTTCGATACAATGCATAGAACATATGGTCAATATATTAAAAATGTATATTATGGGTTTGACATTGATAATCTTTTTGTAAGACTCGATTTTGGTAGAGAGTTGTTACCTCAATTTATAGAAGACGGGAAGCTTGTAATTACATTCATTCAGCCTTCAGAAGTACAAGTATATATTTCAGGATTTTTGAATAGACCATTAAATTATGTAATTAAGGGTAAGAATTGTAGCTCTAATGAGAAGAGATTTTATAGTGTTTTTTTTGATAAAATATTTGAATTATCATGTTCTTTTAAGGATTTAGGCTTTTTCTCTGGTACAAGTGTTGAGTTTTTTATTGACTTAGTAAAAGACTGCAAGATTGTTCAGAGAGTACCAATCAATACTACATTTTGTTTTTCCGTGCCAACCGAAGAATTTGAAAGAATAATGTGGCAAGTTTAGTTTGTAACTCATTGTTATTAATACCATTTTGTGGAGGATAAAAGAATGCCCGAACTTCGGAAAGACCCTGTTTCAGATCGTTGGGTGATTATTGCTACAGAGAGGGCAATGCGTCCTACTGATTTTAAGGCGGAGCCTCAAATTATTAGAGGCGGTTTTTGCCCATTTTGTGAGGGAAATGAGGATAAAACCCCGCCTGAAATCATTGCATATAGAGAAAAGGGTACACAACCTAATACGAAAGGATGGAGAATAAGAGTAGTAGCAAACAAGTTCCCTGCATTAAGAATAGAAGGTAATTTGAACAAGCGTGGCGAGGGAATTTACGATTCCATGAATGGCATTGGGGCTCATGAGGTAATTATAGAAAGTCCGAAGCATATTGTCTCAATGACTGAACTTGGTAATAAACATATAGAAGAAATAATATGGGCGTATAGGGACAGGTTGGTTGATTTGAAAAAGGACAAACGTTTTATATACGGCTTACTCTTTAAAAATGTTGGTGTGGCTGCTGGTGCTTCACTGGAACATTCACATTCACAATTAATTGTTACGCCTACTGTTCCAATAACAGTTATGCACGAAATGAGTGGCTGTGAGGAGTTTTATAAATATAGAGGTCGTTGCTTGTTCTGTGATATGGTTCAACAGGAATTATCTACTGATACAAGGATAGTATTAGAGGAAGATAATTTTGTCGCATTTACACCGTATGCTTCAAGATTTCCTTTTGAAATTTGGGTATTACCTAAAGTCCATGCTTCGCATTTTGAGAATATACAAAAATTGGAGATTGAAGAATTGGCAGAGGTATTACGTATAATCTTGTTAAAACTTGAAGTATCGCTAGAATTTCCTCCATATAATTATATTATCCATACGACTCCATTTGTTTATGGAGAGGTCGAACATTATCACTGGCACATTGAAATTATTCCAAGGTTAACAAGAGTTGCAGGTTTTGAATGGGGGTCTGGTTTCTACATTAATGCAGTTACTCCCGAAAGTGCGGCAGAGTTTTTAAGGGATACAAACATAGAAAAAAAGGGTTGAGGTATATAAATAGTGAAAGTTATTTATGTGTCATCTGAGGTTGTGCCATTTGCAAAAACAGGCGGTCTTGCTGAAATAGCTGGAACAATACCAAAAAAATTGAAAAAATTGGGAGTAGATATCATAGTTATAATGCCTCTTTATAAGGTTATAAAAGAAAATAATTTTCATTTGATAAATACTGATATTCAGGTTGAAACAAGAATCGGAGATAAGATTCAAATAGGGTATGTTTATAAGGGTTTTTTACCGAATACAAACGTACCTATTTATTTTCTGGAGTGTGAAAAATATTATAACAGGGAGGGATTGTATAATTACCCAGGTTCAACAGAAGACTATGAGGATAATTGTGAACGTTTTGTATTTTTTTCACGTAGTGTGTTAGAAATTGTTGAAAAATTAAATATTCATCCAGATATACTCCATTGTAATGACTGGCAGGCAGGACTTACGCCCGTTTTCCTGAAGACCATTTATGCGGGAAAGAAATGTTTTAAAAATACGAAAGCAATTATGACTATCCATAATCTTGCGTATCAAGGGTTATTCTGGCATTGGGATATGAAATTAACTGGTTTAGGTTGGAGCCTTTTTAACTGGAAACAACTTGAGTTCTATGGAAAAATAAATTTCTTGAAAGGTGGCATAGTTTTCAGTGATATAATTACCACTGTTAGTAAGACATATGCACAGGAGATACAGACCCCTGAATTTGGTGTAGGTCTTGACGGCGTTCTCAGGGAAAGGTCAAAAGACCTTTATGGAATTATCAATGGAATTGATTACAATATATGGAATCCTGAAACTGACGGATATATTGCGGCTAACTATGGATTAAAGAACCTTGGCGGAAAACGGATATGCAAGAAGGCCTTACAAAAGAAATATAAATTGTCTGAAAAAGAAAGTCCTATTATTGGGATGATTACGCGTTTAACGGATCAAAAAGGACTGGATTTAGTTGCCAATAAATTCCAAGATTTAATGGAAGCCAATTTACAATTTATTTTATTAGGAACTGGTGATCAACAATATCAGGTATTATTTCAAGATTATGCAAAAATGTACCAGAATAAAGTCGCGGTAAATTTTTCTTTTGATGAGCAATCTGCGCATGAAATAGAAGCAGGTGCGGACATCTTCTTGATGCCATCGCGGTTTGAACCTTGTGGACTAAATCAATTATATAGCCTTAAGTACGGGACTGTTCCTGTCGTTCGAAATACTGGAGGCCTTGCTGATACAATTAAGGATGTTAGTATGGAGTCTGTTTATAATGGTAAAGTTAATGGCTTTTCATTTAAAGAATATAGTTCAGAGTCTCTTTTGAACACAATTACTAAAGCAATATCTTTGTTTAAAGACAAGGCGCAATGGCTAAAACTCATGAAAAATGGCATGGAACAAGATTGGTCATGGGAAAGAAGCGCTAAAGAGTATTCTTGTTTATATGAAAAAATTATTGGGGATAGGCAGTGATGTTACAGGGTTCTTTAAAATATAGGGTTGCTGATATTTTAGATAACATATTAAATTTGCTTGACGCCGGATTTGCGATACTTGATAAGGAGCTCAATATAATATGGGTTAACGAAAGACTTCGTATCATGTTAAATCTTAATTATGACCCTGTGGGAAAAACTTGTCGTGAAGTGTATAATTGTGAGTGTAAAGATACGAAAAACTGTTCCGTCCTAAAAGCTCTTACGAGTGGTAAAAGGCAATTTAGCGAAATACAACTGATTACAGAAAGAGGCGAAAGGAAATACATTCAGAATATTTCATCTCCAATGAAGGAAGATAATGGGGGCATTAACTATTTACTAAAAATATCGCTAGACATTACTGCGAAGGAAGAAAAAATTCAACAGCTTTCTTTATTAAGAAAACTTGCTGAGTTAATGCAGGGAATATTGCAAACAGACAAGCTTCTTCACTTAATCTTGACATGTGTTACTGCAGGTACAGCGCTGGGATTTAATCGTGCACGGCTATTTCTAATAGATAAGGAAAAGAATGTTATTTTTGGTAAAATGGCAGTGGGTCCCTCTAGTTGGGAAGAGGCAAACAAGATATGGAGTGAAATAGCCAATAAATATGAAATATTGGAGGAACTTATAAAAGCATCAGAAGATACTTATCGTGATGACACACCTCTGCATATGATAACAAGACTAATGGCATATACATTAACTGATGAGAAAGAAATAATAGTAAAGTGTGTTAAGGAGAAAAAACCTATTTTAGAAAGAGATGCTTATAATAATCCCAACATAAATAAGAACTTTGTAAATATGATTGAGGCTAATGAATTTGTTTGTGTTCCATTAGTAGCAAAAGAAGAGACAGTTGGCGTTATTTGCGCGGATAATTTTTACAGTAACAGTCCTATAACAGATGAAAATGTTAAATTGTTAAGTACTTTTGCTAATCATGCAGCATTAGCAATTGAAAGTGCTGATGCCTATAAAGAATTAAAAGAGAAAGTTAAGCAGTTGAAAGATGCTCAGGAAAGGCTAATACGTTCTGAGAGACTGGCAGTTATGGGTAATATGGCTGCATATATCGCTCATGAGATTAGGAATCCGCTTGTGACTATTGGCGGTTTTGCAAGGTCAATATTACGTACATTTAACAAAGATGAAAAAATAGAAAAAGATGTTGGTGTTATTGTCGAAGAAGTAAATAGGCTTGAAAAGATACTTGCAAATATTATGGATTTTAGTAGGCAGGTAGAATCGGTTAAGTTAGTATCTCAGATAAACGAAATATTAGAGAATACTTGTTCACTAATGGAACCTTATTTAAACAGTGGACATATACAATTGACAAAAATATTTGATTCAAATATACCCAAAATTGTTGTTGATACGGCACAGCTTAAGCAAGTTTTCTTAAATATAATCAAAAATGCGGTTGAATCAATGAATCGAGGCGGTAAACTAACAATTGAAACATTGAAGGAGCGTGACTATGTAAAAATCAATATTATGGATACAGGTGAAGGAATGACTGCTGAGATATTACAAAATATTTTCGTACCATTCTTTACTACTAAAGTTGATGGAACAGGAGTAGGTTTGGCTGTATCACAAAAGATTATAGATGACCATGGCGGACACATAAAAGTTAAAAGTGAGTTACAAAGCGGGACAACCTTTTCTATTTATTTGCCTTTGAAAAGTGAGGAATTTATATTGGAGTAAATAATGAAAAGAATATTATTGGTAGAAGACGATAAAAATCAACTATTGCTTTATAAACAAGAATTAACGCTTGAGGGATATAATATTATAACTGCAAGAGATGGTATAGAGGCTGTGGACAGGGTAAAAGAGGAAAAACCCGACCTGATCATAATGGATATTAATATGCCTAAGATGAATGGGATCGAATCTTTAGGAAAGATATTAAGTGAACAAAAAAATATACCTGTAATTATTCACACAGCTTATAGCAGTTATAAAGACAACTTCATGGCGTGGTCTGCTGATGCTTATATCATTAAATCGTCCGATATAAGTGAATTGAAAAATAAAATAAAAGAGTTATTAACTAAAGTTAAAGAGAATTGATTATTTGGGAATTAATAGTATAAGACATAAATTCTTAAATTGACCAAACGTCAACAACCTTCACTGTCGCGCATCTTACGCAGGTTGAAGATATGCGGCTGCAAAATTACAATAACAATATTTAATGTTAATCACAACTAGTTTGAATATTTCAGATGTTTGTACATAGTAACTTTTATAAAAAAGGGAATCATAATGCTTAAGCGAGATGTGTTAACAATTATAAATAAGTATTTTGTGCATGCAGGAAGATATTTTGTTGCAGTAGCCTCGATTTTGACAATCTTAGCCTCTGGTTTTCTTATTTTTGCCGGTATTTGGGAATTTGCTAACGGTATTCCACAAATAATTGATTCTTTATTTTATCATAGAGAGCATCGCATGGAGCTTTCTGTACATTTTATTTCGGCAATAGATTTATTTATGGTAGCAGTGGTGATGTTTGTTATGGGAATTGGACTTTTTGAATTATTTGTGGATAAAGATAAGACTGTTACATACCCATACTGGTTAAAAATAGATGACCTAAGTGATTTGAAGGAAAAATTAATTGCTGCCGCAGTGGTGGTTATTGTTATTACGTTTTTAAAACACATTGTTATGTGGAAGAATCCATTGGATACCTTATATTTCGGAGGAGCAATAGCAATCGTAATTGTTGCGATTACCTTCTTCTCAAAATTGGTAGTAGGTGGTGATGAGTCAAAAAGATTAAAGAAAACAGAGACAGAAAAGTAGCATGCCTGATAAAAGAGATTATTATGAAACATTAGGGGTAACTAGAACGTCTTCAAAAGAGGAAATTAAAACCGCCTATCGTACCCTTGCCAAAAAATTCCACCCCGACCTTAACAAGGATAATCCCAAGCTCGCTGAAGAGAAGTTTAAAGAAATATCCGAAGCATATGAAGTCTTGATTGATGACAATAAACGAATCAAATACGATCAATATGGTCACGCCGGCGTTGCATCTGACTTTGGTAAAGAAGGGTTCACATGGCGTAATTTCAGTCATGTAAGCGATCTGGAAGACATTTTCGGGCATGATATCTTTTATGATTTCTTTGGCCGCGGTAGTATCTTCAGTGATTTCTTCGGCGCGCGCAGACGGGGTTTTGAGCAACCCGAGCAACGCGTTAAACGGCTACAGGTAGAAATTGCCCTGGAACAGGCGTATCGTGGTGTAAGTACTGAGGTAGCAATTCCACGTTCGGATAAATGTAGCGAATGCGGGGGAAGTGGCTCTGCTAGAGGCACAACACCGAAGACATGTTCTACTTGCGAAGGGAAAGGTGAGATTCAGCAGGAGCAGTTACAAGGTTTCGGAAGAATTATAAAAATTGGAATGTGTCCTGTATGCATAGGTAAAGGGAACGTAATTGAGCAGCCATGTCCTATCTGTCACGGTTGTGGTGAGGTACAAAAACATGATAGGATTAACGTAAAAGTGCCACCAGGGGTTGATAACGGAACAACTTTAAGAATTACAGCGGATAAAACTGCCGGGAGGTTAAAAGAAGATATTTATGTGGTTATTTCCGTTCAATCACACCCAGTCTATCATAGACAGGGTAGTGATATTTATATGGAAAAATCAATTTCTCTAACTGAGGCAACACTTGGTGCAAAGGTTGATGTACCTACTTTAGATGGAAATGCAATAATGAAAATACCACCCGGAACACAAACAGAGACTTTATTCAGATTAAGAGGAAGTGGAATGCCTTATTTAAAGGGGCATGGCTATGGCGATCAGTATGTAAGAGTACTTATACGCATTCCTAAGAATTTGACGACAAGGCAAAGAGAACTGCTTGAAGAATTTGAAGCAATAGAAATGAAAAAGTCTTGAATATTGCAATTATTACTTTAACAGAACAAGGTCTGATAACTGCACAGAGAATAAAAAAATCTCTAAAGCATTCTTCCTCCATTTACATACCAGAAAAAGCTATAGAAAGAATATGCATTTCGGAATCTGATGTATCCACACAAATCTCTAGATTTTCAGTCACACTTCATCAATTAGTAAGCGAGATATTTGGGCAATTTGATGGTTTAGTATTTGTTATGGCGATTGGGATAGTAATGCGTGTAATAGCGCCAAATATTAAAGATAAGCATAGTGACCCTGCCGTTGTTGCAGTTGATGATGTAGGACGTTACGTTATAAGCGTATTATCAGGACATGAGGGTGGCGCAAATAAGCTGGCACATTATGTAGCGGCTACTTTGTGTACCGATGCAGTGATTACAACAGGAACAGAGGCAAAAAAAGATATTATCATTGGTATTGGTTGTAAAAAAGGAATTTCAAGTGAAGCTATAAAAAATTCTATAAAAGATGCGCTTCAGAATATAAATATTAGTATAGAACGCGTCAGATTACTTTCTACAATTGATATTAAAGCTGAAGAACCTGGATTATTGCAAACATCGGAGGAACTTGATATACCGTTAAGGGTTGTTTCAAGGTCTGAGATTGCGGCGTGCACTAAGGAATTTAATAAATCGGATTTTGTGAAAGAGAAAATAGGTGTGTGGGGTGTATGTGAACCCACCGCAATTATTGCCGGAAGGAAAACAAAATTAATACTGACAAAACAAAAATATGCGGGAGTAACTATAGCCGTAGCGCAGGAAAACTTTATGTGGTAGGGATAGGACCCGGCGATAAGGGTGATATTACACAGAGGGCTATAGATGCGTTAAAGAAATCTGATACAGTTATTGGTTATAAACTGTATATAGACCTTATAATTGATATTATAAGCAATAAACGCATTGTTTCTTCAACAATGCGTAAAGAAGTGGAACGCGTAGAACTTGCAATTCAAGAAGCTTTAAATGGAAAAGTTGTAAGTATTATAAGTAGTGGCGATCCTGGCGTCTATGGCATGGCGGGGCTTGTGCTGGAAATGGTTTGCAAAGAAAATTTAGATTTACATGTGGAG
>MHYY01000159.1 GCA_001830285.1 Planctomycetes bacterium RIFCSPLOWO2_12_38_17
TGGTCGTCCCCCATGCCCCGCTGACGTTCGTGGCGTACATGAGGTTACCATTGGTACCATCATAATAACTGATATATGCCGCCCCCGACGTCCCCACCGCTATGGAGGTATACTTCCCCGTATCAGCAGAGCTCGTATTATCCACCGTGGTCGTCCCCCATGCCCCGCTGACGTTCGTGGCATACATGAGGTTGGTATTTGTGTTATCATAATAACTGATATATGCCGCCCCGGACGTGCCCACCGCTATGGAGGTATACAGCCCCGTATCCCCCGCACTATCTACCGTGGCCGTCCCCCACGAGCCGCTGACGTTCGTGGCATACTTGAGGTCGCCGTTCGTGTTATCATAATAACTGATATATGCCGCCCCTGACGTCCCCACCGCTATGGAGGTATACCGCCCCGTATCTCCCGTACTATCCACCGTGGCCGTCCCCCATGCGGCATCTGCCGTATCTGCAAGAAATACTGACGGCATAATGAGGAAGAAAAACAGGCACAATAACCTGAATGTGTGGCACAATCGTTCGACTGAGCGCTCACGACGAAGTCCGCCAGCCATTCTGTTCAATTCCCCCTTATAAAAGGGGGATAAAGGGGGTTGTCTGTTGGGTGCGCTTGGCTTCACACAACCTACAGATTGAACCAGCCTTGAGCGGCAGGAGGCAGACCCTGCCGCTACGTTACCTGTGCCCAATAACCGCAATGCGATCATAAAAGCCACTTATTCCCTTTCATGTGAATTATGAAGGTGACCCCTGCCTCTTGTTCTTACCACCTGGTGGATATGCAAGCTATCATCTATTCCTTGCCTCCCTGATTTATATAGACCCTTTCCCACCAAGGCGTTCACCTTCTGGAGTAATAGGGTTCGGATCGGGATGATTTAATGGTGGGGTCCAACGCCTTAACTTCGGGTCCCATATCCAAATTTCACCATGTTGATTTCTGTATTCTACTTTACAATCGTCTAATAAGCTCATATTCCATCCCTCTGTTGTCTTAGGCAATTCACTAGGTTTGAATATTTTTACCCAGTATAGACATTTACTGTTTCCTTCAGGCTGAATACTTTTTTTGCCCTTAACCTTAAATCCCTTTTCATTTTCCTCAGTATATAATGTTGGGCACTCTGCATTCAGATCTATCGGAATTTCATAACTACAAATGCAGCAAATTTCTTTTTTGTTTTTATTGGTCAATTTGTCATTTTTTATGAGTTTCCCACCTTCAAATAATTTTTCTCCTTTTACAGGATTTATACATTCGCCTTCTATTTTACCATTATCCTTTTTATACAAGGTTGGGCATTTTCCATCGCAATTTTTATCAGGAGTTATTCCACACCAATCTCCTTCTTTTACTATTATGTTAATCCAAGATTTTTCATTAGTACCATTTTTTTCAGATATTTTTTCATTCGTTGCACACCCTGCCAGAAGTGATATGCATAAAAGAGCGAAGCAGATAGGTTTTTCTATTTTCATTTCTTTTCCTCCTGAGGGGATTTGTAGTTGAGAATAAAAAATTTTCAAAAAGCGGGGGTGGAGGGGGTGGACTGGAACGCCCCATCTCTTCCACCACTCCTTCTGTCCTCTCCATTACACCGCACATATTCTTCAGTACTTCATCATCGGTAAACCTGATCACCTTAAATCCAGCGCTTTCAAGATCGCTGGTCTTTCGCTTATCTTTCTCCTCGGTTTCGCCATCTTGGTGTGTGATCCCGTCTACTTCAATCACCAGCTTCAATTCCTTACAGAGAAAGTCCGCTATATACCGCAGCACAGGCCTTTGCCTTCTGAATTGATACCCCTTCATCTGTCCGGCACGCAAGGCATATTTCCAAAGACATGCCTCGGCCTTCGTCATTTCCTTACGCAGCTTGTTTGCAAACGGCCGTAATTTTTTGTTGTAGGCGTAATTGTTGGTTGTGTCAGCTTTCAAATTCCCACCCCCGGAGTAATGCCACTCCACCCCCTACACCCCCGCCAGCGGGGGACAAACACCTCCTGTCGAAACAAAAAAACGCATTTCCCGGCATCTCTTGCCAGAAAAGGCGTTTTATGTACTATCAAAACTGCAGAACTAAAAATATAACTACAAGTGTATTTGACTTGACTTGACTTGACTTGACTTGACTTGCAAGGATAATGCCATTCGCTTTCTCCTCAGAATTTATATGAAATATTCAAGGATTTGCCTTTATAAACTCAAAATTAACTGTGTTTGTCAAGTCTTTTTTTCTCAAAAGAATATGGAGAACAGTCACTAAGACACACGGGAAAAATAAATAACTTAAAAATTGCAGCCGAACGCAGTTAAAAGCTGATTTACACTGATTTCTAAACGACATAAGTAAACACACAGGTAATCACCTAATTAGTGTAGAGATGCACATTAGCGCGTCTGCCTCTTGATGGGAGGGACAAAGGGCGGGTGCGTAGCTTTTCATTTCACCACCACCTAGCCTCAGAGGCACAAAGGTTTAAAATTCCTGTACATTAAATTTAAATACTACTTGTCATCCCTGTTGGGTCTATGTGCACAAAGGCTTTATGAATGCTTTCGATGTTTTCGACAGCCCTCTGAACGTTTTTACCAATCCCGTGCGCCTCTGTTAGCGTCAAATGTTGATTTAAGGATATGTGAATCTCAACATGGATATAATTCCCCACGTAATGGGCGCGGATATCATGGATTCCGAGCACGCCTGCAACCGCACAAGCCTTTGCTTTAATTTCCTCCATAATGCCTGCCTCTGGCTGTCTACCCATAAGGTAGTCAATATTTTGAATGCCGATCTTGTAGCCGGAGTAAATAATCCAGAAGCTAATAAGAATTGCCATAATATCGTCCATTTTTGGATAGCCGCAGAATCCACCAATAACCCCAACTAAGGCAGTTGCAGAAATATATACGTCATTCCTGCTATCAATCGAACTAGCAAGGAGTGCTGGACTGTTGATAGTATGGCTCGTCTTTTTAAAATATATTGACATAATAAACTTCATACCTATTGAGATGAGGAGGACAAGGATTGTGAAGATGCCAATGTTGTGCTCATGCAGGCTTACGAGCTGGAAGAGAGCTGTACGGAATATCTCGAATCCTAAAATGCCGGCAAAAATGGCTACAATCAATCCTGCTATCGGTTCAGCCCTATGATGACCGAAGGGGTGCTCTTCATCTGCCTGTTTAGCCGAAACCTTTACTGCAAAGTATATAACGACTGACGAAATAATATCGGTAACCGAATTCACTGCATCAGAAATGACCGCCAGACTGTTTGACGTAATACCCGCTGTGATTTTGATGACAAAAAGAAACGCATTACAAGCAATCATAACAATAGTTGCATTACGGCCTTTATTCTTCATATGATAATCTTTTTATTAAAAAAATATTTAAGGTTTATATATTACAAAAAAGCCTTGTAAATATTACAAGAAGGAGACAGGGAAACGCTACACAATAGTTTTATACAGAATGATAAGCATTTTGGAAAATAACGATGCAGCCGCAACAGTAATTGCAGGCGCCATATTTATGGAAATACTCCTGGACCTTGTTGGTATGGAATCTTTGAAATACATCCTCCAAAATATGAGACTTATGAGGAGGAAGAAGAGGCGGATGATTGAGTAAATAGTATATTGAAATTCCTATCCAAATTTTATTTTAGTTCAACAAATTTAGCACCTCTGTAGCTGCACGTTCAGATGCGCCAGGACTGCCAATTTTATTTATCAGTAATAACAAATCATCAATACATACCTGTCTCTTTTTAAGATTGGTTAGCAATTGAATCCGTGGGACAAATATTTTGATTATTGACTTTATATTGAAAACAGGGCTGTATTTAGTTATAGTTTATATAATTCTTGTACTATACTCTAATTACTACGCTTTTAAATGATTCTTAAACCACCTATGAAATATCAAGAAATAATAACAATTGAACCTGGCAAGCGTTGCGGTAAACCATGTATTCGTGGTATGCGCATTACGGTATATGATGTATTGTCATATTTAGCGGCGGGTATGACCACACAAGAAATACTAAAAGATTTCCCTTACTTAACGAAGGAAGACATTCAGGCATGTTTGAGCTATGCTGCAGACCGTGAGCGTCAGTTACTGATAACGCAGTCATGAATCTCCTTTTCGACCAAAACCTATCACCAAAACTGGTTGAAAGTCTCGCTGATATATTCCCAAATTCAACTCATGTACATTTGAATGGACTTGATAGCGTTACTGATAACGAGGTCTGGAGATGGGCGCATGAACATGGCTTTACAATTGTGACTAAAGACGCAGATTTTAATGAATTAAGTACGTTGCAAGGCTTCCCTCCTAAAATAATCTGGATTAAAGCAGGTAACTGTACTACTGCCCAAATTGAGAGATTAATACGAACACATTGTGAAGCCATACAACAGATGCAAGATGACCCGAACGTCGGGATTCTTTTACTGCAATAGATTTAACCAAATGTTCATATCGTACCGAAGCCGCAAACAAATTCCCCTTAGAAAAGGAGGTATAAAAAACTTATATAAGAAAGAAGTTTTTACATGGTAATATAATACTATAAATATTGAATTCATGGACAATCTGTAAAATCCAGCGCAAATCATGCGGGTTCTTTGTAATCTAAGCAGAATCTATCAGCTTTAATATCTCTTCCGCCGCGTGTTCAGACGCCCCTGGTTTTCCTATCTTGCTCACCAGCAGAGTCAATTCTTCAACGCAGGTTTGTTTTTTTCGATTATCAGCAATCAACTGAAACGCCTGTTCCGCCAGCCAGGCAAAATCGTTTCTATACATGAGACGCTCAGGAACTATCATCTTATCAGAGAGCTTGTTTACAAGCCCAATATAAGGAGTAACAAAAAATGGTCTGGCTATAAAGTATAGGAATGGTGATACCTTGTAAACAATAATCATAGGTTTTAAGTAATATGCAATCTGCAACGTAACCGTACCAGCGCTTGCGATGCATAAGTCAGACGCCTTTATTACCTCGTGAACCTTACCAATAATAATCTCACATGGCAATTCGTATTCTTTTACTATTGAATCAATAAGATTATAATGCTGCTCTTCACTGCATGAAACGACAAATCGTACGGAAGAATTTTTTTCATGTATCACTGTAGCTGACTGTAAAAACAACGGCAACAATCTAACAACTTCCTGTTTGCGACTGCCCGGAAGAAGGGAAACAACGGTCTCCCCATGCCTGTCTCTTATTTCAGAAACAACACCCTCGTCAATTCCTATTTTGCAAATCTCATCAAACAGTGGATGTCCAACATAGGTAGCAGGAATGCCTGCATTATCATAAAATGGTTTTTCAAATGGATAAACGACTAACAATTTATCTACCAGCTTCTTCATCTTTTTCACGCGCCACGGACCATGCGCCCAGAGTTGAGGAGTTACGTAGTAAATCACGGGAATCCCTAGTTTTCTCGCCGCCTTGGCTACATAAAAATTAAAACCGCAATAATCAATCAATATAACGACACAAGGCTTTTCCTGTTTCAAGAAATAAATACAGTCTTTTTTCATTTTATAAAAGCTAGAAATCTCAGCAAGGACATGCAACCACATCAGGGATTTCGTTGACATATCATGAAGACAGTGCAATCCTGCCTTTATCATATTCTCTTTTCCCAATCCGTAAAATTTTATCTCAGGGTCTTTCTCAAGCAAAGAATATATAAGATTAGCGCCATGGATATCCCCCGATGTATCACCTGCACTAATAAATATTTTTTTGGAAGATTCAGGCATAAATTACATTAACAACATAAATAATAAGATTTACCACAAAAAGAGCCGGCATTAACAACCAGACAACAACAAATACAAAGGATGTGTCTATACAAAATAACGCACGATATACATCAAATACGAATATTATGAGGCATATAATTGGAAATGCAACAAGGAGAGCTATGATTATATAGAAAATAACTGGATGGTTGAGCAGTAATAAATGCGATAGTAAGACACTGCAAGAATAAAATAATAATACTGAGAATAAGAATACCTTTTTCTTAACAAAAAAGTAACTTGCGGCAGAAACCAAAAGGAATACAAATGCAGTAATCAATAATACATAAAGAGGCACTTCACCTCCTTGTTAAGAAATAACAGAAAAGAATTTCAAACTATTAAGATTAAGGCGTCACACTTTGTTTTATACAACAGAACTTTATTTATAATAGGTAAAAACCCTGCCTTAATATAAGTTACATCACAAAATTCTATCAATAAAAAATCCCGGCACAACAAACATAGTTTATTTTATGCCGGGATTTTTTCAAGTTAATAATTCAAACTCTTTAAAAATTACTTTTTATCACGGAAGAAATCCTGCTTAACGCTAAATGATAAATTAATCTGCGGCCTCAAGTAAACAAACCAGAACATGATGCCAACAAGGATTACACCGCCTACAATATTCCCAATAGTAACGGGGATAAGATTATCTATAAAGAACCCCTTCCATGTAAGATGTGAGAGGTCTAATGTTTTGCCTGCCATTTTTTCAGCAGCAGCGACAACTGCTGCATTTTTCTTCAATAATACACCAATAGGAATAAAATACATATTTGCAACACAGTGTTCAAAGCCGCTTGCAACGAAACCGCCTATAGGAAATAGTATTGACATCACCTTGTCCGCAACGCTTCTACCACTAAAACATAACCAGATAGCTAGACATACCATTGAATTACAGAGTACACCGCGCGCAAAGGCTGCGTTAAAGTCCAGATTAACCTTTGTATTGGCAATAAGTAACGCCTTTCCTCCAACCATGTGATGGAATAATTCCCATTGATGTGATTTATATATCCACAAAACCAGCGTAAGACTCCCAACCAAGTTTCCAATAAAAGACACAGTCCAGTTATTCAACATCTCACGCGTTGTTATCCTCCTACTAACGTATCCCATAATAATCAGGCAATTACCAGTAAAGAGTTCCGCACCTCCTATAACAACCAGCATAAGTCCAAAAGAGAACACAGTGCCAGCAATAAGCGAAGTAAGCCCAAAATGCAGTGTGGAATCGCTGGTTGCTAGGGTGGCAAATTGGGCGCCAAAACCGATATAAACACCCGCGAGGATACCGAGCATAAATGTTTGCGCGAAAGTTAATTTCGCCTTTACACTTGCAACCTTATCAATCCTGTCTGCAATTTGAGGAGGCGAGTATGCATCCATATCTAAAATTTTGATAGGTTTTGGAGCATTAATTTCTTTCATATCCTTGCCTCCTATATCTTCTTTGATGGACGTAAATAAATAAACCAGTACACACCAGCAACTAATACAATACCACCAAATAAATTACCGAGGACGACTGGAACAAGGTTGTCAATCATAAATCCATTGAAAAATGTGAGATTTGAAAGGTCTGCCTTCCCCTGTACCTTCTCAATAGCAGCGAGTACTGAACTATTACCCTTTAATACAATACCCATTGGAATAAGCCACATGTTAACGACACAGTGTTCAAAACCACAGGCTATCAGGCATGTTATAGGCCAGAGTAGCGCTAAGATTTTATCAAGATTGCTTCTTCCACTATAGCACAACCATATACCAAGACACACAAGGGCATTACAAAGCACACCGCGTGTAAACGCAACGCCAAATGAAAGATTTACTTTATCATTGGCGGCAAGTACAATTTTAGCGCCAAGAAGGTAATTACTGAATGCCCACTGTTTTGAATTATATATCCAAAGAACAAGGGTCAACGCGCCAATAAAGTTTCCAATAAAGGAAATTATTAAATTTTTGGCAAAATCTCTTCCTGTAATTTTCCTTGCCATGAAAGACATGGCTATGAGACAGTTTCCAGTAAAAAGCTCTGCGCCAGCAATTACAATTAAAACCAGGGCTAGAGTAAATGCCGCCCCGCCTATCACCTGGTTCACACCAAAATTCGAGGTAGCAGTATGGGTTACCAGCATCGAAAGTTGTGCGCCAAGTGCGATAAAAACACCTGCAAGAATACTCAAGGCAAAAACTGTCAGGGTACTAAGACGTGCTTTTGCCACACCGACCTGGCCTACCTTATCAGCCATTTTCGCTGGTGCATATGCATCAATTTCAATAACAGGCACTACATACTCCTGACTGCTTGCACTGTTGTTCTGTGCATCAGACATATTACCTCCTTTCTTTCTATCTCTTTTTTTCATTTTGCAGAATTCTTACCAATAAAAAGTTTTCCAAAAACTAATATTCTACTCATCACTTTTTTCCCCCTATCCCCCCTTTTCTAAATTTTGTTTTGCATTTTAAACAAAATCCACAAAATCCAATCATCTTTAATAAATAATTTATTTATACTAACCTTTCACTTTAGAGATACACAATTAATACGTTCATCAAGAATTTCAATACTTATTGACTTCCCTTAAAAATAGGAAGATTAGAATCGGCTTTATATCAAGAACCGAATACCCAGAAAAAGATTAATAAACGATACAACCTAAAATCTGCCTCAGATTATTGCCGTTATAATTTTAACCTTTAGCAATACCGGTTACATGAGGCTGAACAGCTTTTTCTTCTTTTATTGAAGTTGCGGGGGGTTTAGCAACCCCCTCTTTCGCTGTAATTGCTTTTAACATGGATAGTATCATGGTAACAAATATAAATGTCCATGCAACGAATGCAGAATATATAAAATACTTAGATATGCTTGCAATAAACGGTATCTGTATAGCCTGAGAAAGCCTGAATGTACATGCGGTATACATACCCAGAGGGAAGACCATACTCCAATAAAGCGGGGTGTATTTATATTTGGTTTTATGGTATATATATTTCCATATCCCAATAATTACCAGAAATGGAATCCACCATGTACCAAAAGACCAGAAGAACAACGTAAACCCTTTTGTAAATCCCAGGAAATCATTATAAGGTCCTGCAATCTTGGGGATATTTATACATAATACAGAACCGGCTAAAGTAGTAATGGCAAGCGCACCCATATTAATCCAGTATGGCGGCACTAATGCATCCGGAGAAATTTTAAAGAAAACAAGTCTATATATAATCAATGTGATCAAAACAATATAAAGGAATGAACCAATCATCCACCATACAAAGGAAGAAAACATAACAAAACTACCGTATTCCCCATATTGGGGGGCAAGTAACGCACCAAGCACAGCCACAGACTGAGTTCCTACTGTAGCAATCAACCACCCGCCATGCATTACCATTTCAATTCCCTGGTCGCATTTAATAAAAAGTATATTAAATGTTGAGAGCGAAACTACAGTCCAGAGGAATATGCCAAAATACCAGAATATCTTGGCAACTGCAGGCTGATTAACAACAGTAACAAACTGAGAACCAAGCACGTTTGTCGCAGCAACGGTGGTAAAAAACACAAGGCTCAGCTTTGGATTGGAAAGATCGCCGTAGAGATTACTCCAGAACATTTTTACCCGGGCGATTTGTAGGGACAAAACAACTGCATAGGCAATAATGTTTAAATAAAACAAACTATGCGCAATGCCCTTAAATCCAAGAAGATTTGCAGCAATAGAAACAATACCTGTAGACATCACCATAGCAAAATACGCAGGATTCAATGTCTTGATTGAATTCCTTATAACACCCATTTGTAACGGAATCTCCTATTAAAAGTTATTGCAAATTCGACATCTTATAGTCCGTTCCATCAATGATAGTACAAGTGGTATTCCAATTTTAAAAATTATTAATATTTAATTTATTTTACATAATTATATAAATAGATTAGACTTAAAATATAAACAGATTTTTAATTACAACCCGTTAACCTACAGCTACATTTCAAAAATGTTATACTCATTTCAATTTTCATATTTATACCAAATTAAGTAACGATAGCCAAATTAAAATTATATTGTTTCTTATTTATAATTTACATTTACCATACAATAAGCTTATTTAGTTAAAAATTAATCTATTGAGAAATTATAATTTGATTCAATGAATTAGTTTTCTCGCTCCATCCAAGATGGCTAAGGTTGTTTTATTGAAGAGTAAATTTTATTATTAACGGAGGTAATAATGGAAGAAAAAACACTGATTACCAAGGACATGATTATTAATGATGTGATAAAAAAATATCCAAAGACAATTACTGTCTTTAGTAATTATAAGGTAGATTCCTGCTGTGGCGGGGGTTTCAGTATCGAAAAAACAGCAGGGATGGCAGGGATAGATATGGACTCTTTACTTAAAGCACTAAACAAGATTGCATTAGCCGGCAGTAAATAAAAAATCTATTTTACTTCAAGAAATAATATCCCTATCGGTATCGTTTCTGGAATAAAACCCAATGCTTGCAAAGGTTAAAAGTGTTGCTGTATACGGTATTGAGGCATATTTACTTGATGTTGAAGTTTACATTGCTACAGGCATGATGCCATCAACCGTAATCGTCGGTTTACCTGACACGGCAGTAAAGGAAAGCCGTGACAGGGTAAAGGCGGCAATAAACACCTGCGGTTACAAATTTCCACATAAAAATATAACCATAAATCTGGCGCCTGCCGACCGTAAGAAAGAAGGACCTGTCTTTGAATTACCAATAGCAATTAGCATATTGATAGCAACTGGACAGATTGAAGTCCCTGACATCCAGAACTACGCCATAGTGGGTGAATTATCTCTGGATGGCAGGCTACGCCCAATTAAAGGCTGTTTACCCATGGCATTTAAGTGTAAAGAACTGGGTATTAAAAAATTCATTGTTCCCACTGAAAATGCTTACGAATCCTCTATTGTTGACGGAATTGAGACAATCCCAGTCGAGACACTTACCGATACAGTAGGTATTCTAACAGGGACAATCCCTGTAAAACCGCATAAAATCGAAGCAACCGAAGCATTTAAAGAATCCTCTGATTATGAAATAGATTTTGCAGACGTAAAAGGGCAGGAACATGTAAAAAGGGCGTTGACAGTCGCTGTTGCCGGATATCATAATATAATAATGATAGGTCCTCCCGGTTCAGGCAAAACCATGCTTGCACAGCGGATTCCAACAATCATGCCGCCTCTTAATCTGGATGAAGCATTAACAACAACTACGATTTACAGTGTAATGGGGCTTATCAATCAAAAACAATCCTTAGTTGCAACAAGGCCATTCCGTTCTCCGCATCATACAATCAGCACTGCAGGATTGGTAGGCGGAGGTTCAGTACCAAGACCAGGTGAAATCAGCCTTTCACATAATGGAGTGCTTTTTTTAGACGAACTTCCAGAATTTGATCGAAAGACACTGGAAGTGCTCCGACAGCCATTGGAAACAGGCAGCGTAACAATCTCAAGGGCTGTAACCTCAGTTACTTACCCTGCTAATTTTATGCTTGTATGCGCTATGAATCCGTGCCCATGCGGCTTTTATACAGATAAGCAGAGAGAATGTCACTGCACGCCTCATCAAATCCAAAATTATATGTCAAAGGTTTCAGGACCTTTGCTCGACAGAATAGATATACACATAGAAGTTCCAGCCGTAAGATATAGCGAACTTACTAAAAACAGAGAGGTTCAGCCCTCTGAAGATATAAGAAAAAAAGTAGCAACGGCTCGTACAATACAAAAAGAACGTTTCAATGACCATCAAATAAAAGTAAACGCCCACATGTCGTCAAAACAGGTAAAAAAACATTGTGTATTAGACAACCACGCAGAAACATTACTGCATCAGGCAATGATGGAACTTGGAATTTCTGCCCGTGGATATAACAAAATCCTTAAGGTAGCCCGCACCATTGCCGACCTGGATGAGAGTGAAACCATAAAAATTGAACACATCTCAGAAGCGATACAATACAGAAGTCTGGACAGAAGCTTGTGGAAATAATAGAAGTAACATATAATTTGAACAATACGTTGTTTATTTATCACGCCCTTAACTTCTTAACAAATTGCAAGAGTTTAATAAGCCTGCATTTCTATAAATCTCTTCATTAACTTACAAGATTTGTGATAAAGTATGAAAAATATTTTACAAAAATGTTAAAATCTTAAACATACGAGTTCGTCGGTGCAAATCATGGAAAAATATATTATTGCGCGCGGTATACGGGTGAATAATTTAAAGAATATTGACGTAAAAATACCGCACAAAAAATTAATAGTGATTACCGGTGTTAGCGGGTCGGGCAAGTCCAGCCTTGCATTTGATACCCTCTATGCAGAAGGGCAGCGACGTTACATAGAATCCTTTTCCGCTTATGCACGTCAATT
>MHYY01000160.1 GCA_001830285.1 Planctomycetes bacterium RIFCSPLOWO2_12_38_17
TATTTTTGACATTTACAGTAATAATAATTTTGTCTCCAGCCTTGATACGTCCATTAGATGGGCTTGTTGAAAAAGAGACATTTGATTTTACCGTTCCTGTAGAATTGCCGATAGACCAGTCTATTTCTAGTTTCTGTAACGCCTGCGCAATCTTAACTTCTTCAGCCCTTGAGGTTTCTTCAATAATTTGAAGTGAGTTTTTTAAGAATGTCTCTCGTTGCCATACGGTTGTTTTTGTAAGCAACTTTTTAGCAAAAAGGATATGAAAATCTGTGTTGAAATCCGGCAATTTGTAAGGGTCTTCAATCTCTTCTTCTGGTTCATCAGTTTTTTCTTTTGAATCTTTTTCCTTCGTTTCGTGGTAATATTTGAGGATGGCAAATGGATTTTCATCTTTGCGGTGTTCATCAAGATGTTGTTTGAGGTCTTCTTCCCTGAAGGCAGCGATGCCGCGGAATAAATTTATATTGTCCTTTTTAACAGTTACAGGAATGAGTTTAATATCCGGTGTTATACCGACAGATTGAATATCTGTGGATAGCGGCGTGAGATATTTAGCAATGGTTAATTTCAGGGCTGACCCATCCATTAATTCGATTAATTGCTGTACAGAACCCTTCCCGAAACTTCTGTCTCCAACTATTATGGCACGGTTGTTTTCCTTAAGCGCTCCAGCGACAATTTCTGCGCCAGATGCGCTTCCTGCGTCAACAAGGACAACTATGGGATAACCAATATCATCAGTGTCTATTTTACATGCATTTTCAACCTCTCGTGGATGTCCACTGGGTCCGACTGTAATAACTATAGCACCATCATCAAGGAATTTATCTGCAACTTCTATTGCCTGTTCTAGTAATCCACCTGAATTGTTTCTCAGATCAATGATTAATCCATTTATTTTATTGTTGTTTGCGGCTCTGAACCGTTTCAGGTGCTCGTTGAGGCACTGCGAGGTATCATCCTGGAAGTTTCTTATTTTTAAGTAACCGATGCCATTATCAAGAGACGCTGATTCAACTGTCGGAATGACTATAATTTCCCTTTTCAGCGTTATGAGTTTTGGTTGCGATGCCTTTTCGGTTAGAACTGCAAGTGTGACTGTGGTGCCAGGGTCGCCGCGTAATTTACCGACAGATTCGGTAAGATTCATATTGATGGTTGATTCTCCATCAATTTCTACAATTTTGTCCCCCGCCTTTATACCCACCCTTGCTGCAGGCGTTCCCTCGATTGGCGAGATTACAGTTAATACTCCGTCGCGCTGACCTACGACCATTCCCAGTCCACCAAATTTACCGGTAGTTCCTATTTTAAATTCATTGAATTCCTTAGGTGGAAGGATAATGGAGTGAGGGTCAAGCTGTGTAAGCATCCCATTAATTGCTGTATATTCTATATCGCTGGCGGTGATTATTTCGTTGGGCTGACGATTGGTGTTGATAAATGTAAGGGCGTCCTGGAGTATTTCAACCATGTCCTTGGAACGTTTTATTCTGGATAGGTCGTAAGTTTTTACAACATCATCCACAGTTACGGTCTGGGTATTTGTGTTTTCTGCAAAGTCGGTTAAAACTTCAGGAATTATTCTTTCTTCCCATGCCAGGGATTCTTTAAGCATTTCTATAGTTTTAATTCGTTCGGGGTCAACATACAGTCTGTTGACATAGGAGTTAACAATACCTGAAAGGCGGAATTTATAGTTTATATCGTCTTTTCCGTTCTTTTTATCTGAACGCGGTTCCAGCCCAAAGGTTCTGCTTTGCACACTAAAAATGCAAGCAATAAATAATATCGAAAGGAAGGTAATCAGTAAGTGTTTTGTGTTAATTTTCAATTTCATGTTACATTCCTTAAATTGGTAATAAAAAAATTATCTGCCAGATATAAGAGGGGAAAAATTACAACCAGACATCAATCTGATTATAGCTCTTTTTTATTACAAAATTTTTTTAAAAAATATCTTTATAAGTATAAAAGGACACGGAATATTTATCAAGAAAAACTCGAAATAAATATTCGGCTGATAAGGCTGGCAGTGATAGATTTTGTCAAGAACTCAAGCTGCTATTGACTACGGATTTGATATTTGCCGGGTATTATTTTTCCCATTATAACCGGTTCGTTTGCCCCTGTAGCGCTTGGGACGTTGTTTGGATTTCCAGAAATAGTTTCATTTGCAAGAATGGCAAAGGCGAGCGCCTCTTTGGCATTGGGTGAAATACCAAAACTGTGAATGGAATATATCTTTATGGAAGGTGTCAGATACTGATTAATAAATTTTATTAAAGTTTTATTATAACTACCGCCTCCCGAAATTATTACCTCAGACAATTCATGCTTAGATAAAAGCCATTTTTTGTAACTGTCTGCAATGGTGTGCGCCGTAAATGCAGTGACGGTTGTCAGGACATCAATCCCTTTAACACCAGAACTAATAGCGTCTTTGTATAGGTTGTCAGCAAGTTGTTTCCCAAATACTTCTCTACCGGTAGTTTTGGGTGGTGGTTTTGTCAGATAAGGATGTTTGAGAAGTGAAGTTAGTAGTCTATCGTTTATATTTCCTGTTGATGCTAATTTACCTTCCTCGTCAAAATGAGACGTATTATTTGTGATGAGTTCCGTAATTCTGTCAATTAACATATTGCCGGGTCCTGTATCAAACGCAATAATCTCATTTATATTGCAATCTGGTGGTAGGAAGGTAACATTTGCAATCCCACCGATATTTTGCAGGGCGCGTCCTTTTTCATTATCTCTAAATAGGATGAAATCTATATACGGAACAAGGGGTGCGCCCAGTCCACCTGCCGCCATATCTCTGGGACGGAAGTCGGCTATTGTAGTAACTCCGGTCTCTTGCGCAATGACGGAAGGTTCGCCAATTTGAAGCGTAGAAGGGCATGCAGGGAATTTGTTAGATATCTTATGTAAAGCAAGGTCAGGGATGTGATAAACAGTTTGTCCATGAGACCCTATGAGGTCAATATCGCTAATTGGAATGCGTGCCTTATTTGCGATGTTTTTTGCAGCGCTGGCAAACAGCTTACCTAAATGGAAATTTAACTGGCATACCTTATCAACCGTGCCTGTTTCACGATTGCAAGTATCGAGGATGGCATTGCGTGTGGTATCGTCGTAAGGATATGTTTCAAAAGCCAGTATGTTTATTTTGGTTTGAAGGCTATTTCCAAAAATTTCAACAAGGCAGGCGTCTATGCCGTCTGCTGACGTTCCCGACATGAGTCCTATAGCCTTTTTTGGATTTTTTTGGTATAGCCGAAGGAGCGCATTGACCATTATTTATTTTGAAAGTTTTTAGACTACAATACAATTTTTATAAGTAATTATGAATATATTATCTAATTTAAAATCTAATGGTGCGGGCTTGACTGGCTTTTGTATAGTTCTGCCTCGCGGTCAGCCTCTCCCATCATGCCCTTTGAGCGGTATAATTCTTCGAGCACCTTGTGCACCTCGACTAATTTGGAGTCAACTTCAAGCGCCTTTTTAAGCGATGCTTCAGCATTGGCAAAATCGCCTTTTTCCTTATATGCGATTCCTATAACATAATGAAGGTCTACCATGTCGGGGCGTATAGTTAACGCCTTCTGCCATATAGAAATGGCGTCATCCGTTTTTCCCAGTTTTGTATAAGCGATACCAAGATTATAGTATATTTCAATTTTTTGTGGGTTTATCTCGATTGCTTTTATCCATTCTGCAACGGCCTCATTGAACTGTGCCTTTTTTGCATAAAGAATACCGAGGTTGTACCTGGAATTTACAAGTCCTGGATTCAAATTTATTGCCCGTGTAAATGCGTCAATTGCTTCGTCTTCCTGTCCCTTGTGGATATAAACAAGTCCCAATCCTTCATATGCCGATGCATGATGTGAGTCTATTTCAAGTGCCTTTTTGAAAACAGAAATTGCCTCATCTGATTTTCCTTTCTTGTTAAGGATGTTTCCCTGTCCAACAAGCGATTTAACCATCATAGGGTCAATCTCTGACGCCTTCTTATAAGCGTCTAAGGATTCGTCAAGCATACCCTTTTCATCGTATAATAAACCCAGGTTATGATATGCCTTGGCATCCTTTGGATTGGTTTCCAGCAGCCTTTTATTCTTTTCAATCTCCTCGTCTGCTAATGTTTTTTTGTGGACCGAGGGAGTACTGCCTTCGATTTTGATGGAAGTTGTAGTTGTGTGTTGTATGGATTGTTCGCCTGGCTCTTTTTGACCACATCCTGTAATTGGTAGTGTAAATAACGTAAATACAGAGAAGAATATTAAATTATGTTTCTTGAAGTGCATCATGAAATCCTTTTAATTAAAGTGAATGCTATAAATAAGAACAATTTTACAGGATGTTAACTCCAAATAATTTTTTACTAATTTGTTACTGGTGTTAAACATGAAATGCTATTATATAAAATAATGGATAATCGTCAATCCGAAATTATCTAGCATAGAAAAAAATAGATATGCAAAATCACAATCTGATAAGAACAATGGGGTCCTTTGACGTAATTTGCCTTGGAATTAATAGTGTTGTGGGCGTTGGTATTTTTTTATTGCCCGGACAGCTATTTGGACTAGCCGGAAAAAGTGCCATTTGGGTGTTTCCACTATGCGGTGTCTTATGTCTTGCAATTGCGCTCTGTTTTGCTGAGATGGGAGGTATGTATGAGAAAACAGGCGGCGCATATCTTTATGCCAGGGACGCATTCGGACCTTTTACAGGATTTCTGGTAGGCTGGATGATGTGGATTTCATCTGTTATAGGCTGGGCATCGGTTGCGAGTGGTTTAGGGCTTTATCTGGGGTATTTTCTGCCAGATGGTTTTGTGTGGCTGAACAAAGGATTAGTTGCTGCTTTGATTGTGGGATTAGGTATTATTAATTATTTTGGAGTAAAGCCCGGTGCAAGGACAATTAATTTCTTTACGGTAGGGAAATTGTTGTCTTTGCTTATTTTTATTGGTGCAGGGCTTTTTTTTATAGACTGGGATAAACCAGTAACACAGTATTTGACGAAGGTTGACAAAGGCGGATTAACGATAGGGAGTTTTGGTATGGCAGTTGTGATGGCACTATATGCATATACAGGGTTTGAGTTTGTTGCTGTACCTGCAGGTGAAATGCATCATCCTAAAAGGGACGTTCCACTTGTACTATTTTTTGTAATAATGATAGTTACTGTCTTGTATGCAGTTATTCAAGTTGTGGCAACATGGACTTTTCCGGAACTCGCTATTTCTGACAAACCGCTTGTGGATGCAGCAAAACATTTTATGGGAACGTCAGGCGGCATTATTATTGGAATAGGCGCCTTATTATCTATTGGAGGAATTAATGCCGGTATAGCGCTCACAAGCCCGCGCAGTTTGTATGTGCTTTCGATTGATGGATATTTACCTGAAGTATTTTCAAGAACGCATCCGGAATATCACACTCCATATCTGGCGATTATTGTTAACACGTTTTTAACGCTTGTGTTAGCGTTAACAGGTAGTTTTAAGTATCTGGTTGCAGCCAGTGTAATGGTGAGCATTCTGCAATATATTCCAACATGTCTTGCTGTAATTATATTGAGGAGGTCTAATCCAGAGCGAAAAGGGAGTTATTTAATACCGGGGGGACATTTGATTCCTTTTTTTGCATTACTGGTGTGTGGATGGCTTGTGTTTAATGTAGAATTAAAGGTAATAGCGGCAACCGCAGTAGCAATCAGTGTGTCATTACCATTTTATTTTTATAAGAAACGATAAAAATATATTTTAGATTTTATTTCTCTTTAAATAAATAAACCTGCTGAAACACATTCGCAAAATGTCAATACATAGTATGAGCATTTATTTAAGGGTTTCTTTCTTTAAGATTAGTGTTATGCCGACTATATTTTTATGCTCATCAAATATTTTTGTTAACTTCGCAGTTGTCTTTGTTAAGGAGGGTTGAGTATCTGGGGGCGATATCTGAAAATTGATAGTATTCTCCTGCGTGCTGGTTAGCATCTCTATCGGTATTGACAAATTTAACTGTGACAGATATGTAAGAAGATTAACGTTTTGGGTATCTTTAATGTGTAAGATTTCCTGTGCGGTCTTATTTATATTCTTGATTTCCCACTGTTTACCTGCAACAACAATGCCTTCCGATAAATCGAGTAGAATTGATTCAAGGACGTCCGATACTTCCTTTTTTTCAGTCGTCGTCTGCCTCATACTGAGTAATGATTTTATCCTTGCAAGCAGTTCAACCTTATTGAATGGCTTACTGATAAAATCATCGGCGCCTGCCTCTATTCCTTTAATACGATCATCCATCTCATGAAGTGCGGTAATCATTATGACAGGTATATTTTTTGTTCTGTCATTTGCTCGTAGTTTCTTGCACACTTCAAATCCTGATAATTTGGGCATCATGATATCAAGTAGTATTAATTCAGGGTTTTCTGTTTGTACTTTTTCTAAGGTTTCTTCTCCATCATATGCTTCAATCACATCGTATTCCGATGCGGTCAGGATTACCTTCAATAACTTTACGTTCTGTTTGATGTCATCTGCAACCAATATTTTCGGCTTATTCATGTTTTTTAATATATTTTTCAACGATGAGTGGCAGTTCCTGTGTATTGATAGGTTTACTGACGTAGGCATCGCATCCGGCTTCCATAATTTTTTCTTCATCGCCTTTCATTGCATAAGCGGTTACGGCAATTATAGGTATATCTTGCAAATTTGTTGTTCCCTTTATTTGTTTTATAAGTGTGATACCATCAATGCCAGGTAGTTGTATGTCCATTAGAATTATATCTGGTTTTTGATTTTTTAATATGTTTAAAGCCTCTTCGCCGGTTGCTGCTTCAATTACATTGTATCCCTTTGCCTTCAGTATAACACGCATTAGTTTCCTGTTTTTTTCGTTATCTTCAACAACCATTACATTTTTATCTGGCATATGTCTTCTCTGTATGTTGAGTTTCGTTATGCATAAGCGTTGTATTATTATCGCAAATGAACAAGAAATGTTCAATACTGTTAGATAAATATAAGGCAGGCATTTAAAATTGCAGGTACCTGTTCGTAACTTCTCTTATTTTACTCTTGAAAGACCTAATTCGTTTATTTATGCGACAAATTTTTCTTTATATAAAATTATGAATTTATCATAAAAGAAGTATTAATTATTTGGATGCAATTGTTCTATCTTTTTAATTGCAGCAAGGAGGTCTTCTTTTGTATGAGTGCTTTTTTGGACAATTGCCAATATATTTCCATTTAACACTTTTTTATCTTCCGGTGTAATATCCTTAGCTGAACATACAATTATGGGTATTCCCTTTGCTTTTGGGTGTTTCCTGAGTGTTTCAATTACGTCAAAACCGCTAACATCTGGCATCATCAGGTCAAGTATAATAAGGTCGGGATTGCAATCCGTGGCTAGTTTGATTCCTGCCTTGCCGCTGTATGCCCTGAAGACTTCAAATCCTATGTTTTCCAGAATGGCGCTCATAAATTTTACAGCCTTTTCATCGTCGTCAATCACAAGTATTTTTAGATATTTATTTTTTTCTGCAGGGATGCAGGCGTTTACGCTGTCAATCAGTTTATTTCTGTCAATTGGTTTAATCAGATACTCAGCTGCGCCAAGGCTATACCCTAATCCTTTATTGTCTACAATAGATATTATAATTACAGGTATATTTGCCGTGTCACGAGAGTTTTTAAGTTCAGAAAGGACATCCCATCCGTCTTTCTTCGGCAGCATTATGTCAAGTGTTATTAAGAAAGGCTGAAATTCATTGGCTTTTTTGATCGCTTCTTCACCATCAGTAGCCACAATAACGTTATACCCGGCATTTGTTAGATATAGTGTGATGATGTCAGCTGCCATACGGTCGTCTTCGACAACCAGAACTGTCCTTGCAGGTTTTTCTGTTGTGGATATTAATTTAGAGGGTTTAACCTCAGTTTCCTTTGATTTTGGTCTCTTCTTTTGTGCCTTTAAAGGTAGGGCAAAATAAAAGATACTTCCTTTACCAAATTCACTTTCAAACCAGAGTTTCCCGCCGTGCATTTCGACGATTCTTTTTGTTAGTGCAAGGCCGAGTCCGGTTCCTTCATATTTTCTTGCAAAAGAACCGTCTGCCTGCCAGAATTCTTTAAATACTTTTTCTTGGTCTTCTGGTTTCATGCCTATTCCTGTGTCAGATACAGATACCTGTAATGTATCGTCTGTGACACTGGCTTCAACAATAATACTACCTTGTTCTGGTGTGAACTTTATAGCGTTTGAGAGGAGATTGTATAAGATTTGTTTGAATTTTACACGGTCGGCTTCGACGGTAATTACATCTGTTAGTATTATTGTTTTTAATTCCAGATGCTTTTTGCCGGCAAGGCCTTTTAGGATGGTATAGACATCTTCGACTGCCTCGCGGATTGCAAAGGTTTCGTACTGGAGTTCCATTCTGCCTGCCTCAATTTTGGATAGGTCCAGAATGTCATTAATCATCTGGAGGAGGTGAATGCCGCTGCTGTGTATATCTTTAACATAATCAATCTGGTCTTCATTTAATTCACCCGAAATTTTATCGCGCAGCACTTCTGCAAAACCTATAATAGCGTTCAGAGGCGTGCGCAGTTCATGTGACATATTAGCCAGGAATTCTGATTTCATTTTATTTGCGTGTTCCAGCGCCAGAACAGCCTTTTGCAAATGAGAAGTTTTTTCTGCAATTCGTTGTTCGAGCGTGGCGTAAATTGACTTTAACTTTGTGGACATTTCATTGAAGTTCCTGCTGAGTTGTCCAACTTCGTCGTGGGAAGCTATGTCAACTTTTGTCGTAAGATCGCCAGTTTTTGTGATGTTGTTTATTGCATCGGTCAATCTCTCTATTGGTTTCATGAATTTACCGGTTGTAAAGAAGATAATAGCGACAATCAGCAAAATACTTATTGAACCAATCGTAATGAAAAAAACGATATTCGATGCAAATCTCTGCTCGGCGATGTATTTTGGGATAATTACGCTGATTGCACCTCTGACTTCTCCTATTTTATAATCATATCCTGTGGTATAGTTGTTTTTTATAAAATCTGGCGCCGCTTCCTGGGGACCGTGGCAGAGTAAACAGTCTTTTTTTATATGCAAGGCGTAAAGATAACGCTCAACCCTTTTACCGTCAATTATGTCACTATTCCAGTATTCTGTTATGCTGGGGTCGTTTTCCATTTTTCTTAGTACAGATTCTTCAAACGGATCAGGTTTATTAAAGGCATTTCTATATCTCAAACTTGTTTGTTTAATAATATAGCCTGTTCTTTCAGCAAATTTAGAGCCTATGGCATGTCCTGCAATTGCAGGAATGAAATGTTTCGTTTGTTCGGTAATTTCAATTTTTGATGTTTGCAGGACTGATGCAAAGTAGTTTCTGGTGGTTTCCAGCTCTATTGCAATCAGCTTTGCCTTTTCTCTTACTTCATTGATGAATTCATGTCGTGTGCGTTTGTAAATTAAAAGTGCAATTACGCCGTTTAAGGTAACCATCAATACAGCCAGGAGGATCACTAATTTATGCCTGATTTTCATTTTTCACTTTTTGATAAATATTATCTATTTTATTTTGAATCTCAATAGTTTTTTTAATGGCTGTGACAATATTACAATAGTGTTTTATATCGTCTAGTGATAGTTTCCTGTCCTTCCTGTCTTTTAGCCATTTTTCACAAACCTGATAGCCACCAATTTGATACTCAAATACTTCTGGTCCTATACCTTCAAAATACTGGTCTTTGTTTATAAATAACTGTGAACGATCATACTGTAATTTCTCAACTCTGTTGTCTCCTTTACCCTGGAATTTGGCGGCAGGCGGATCTTGTTCCGGTGATTTAAGCAGATGTAAATCAGCGAGTCTTTCCCCATATTCAGCCATTTTGCCAAACAATTTGTAATCCTTCGTAAAAGGTATTCTGGGAAAGTCAATCTTCAAGAATTCTGCGTATTTTGTCCGATAGGTATTTGAATAAAGAACGGCGTAGATGTAGAAGAAGATCTGCTCAGGAGTAGGAGTTTTCTTAAAATGCTTTGTTAATTGTTCGTTAAGTCCAGGAGAGATATTTGGTTTCCTCTCTCCATAATCAATCTGTGGCTCAAAGAGCATCAAATTACGAATTGAAGATTGTTTTTCAAAACTATTTATTTCTGGATAAAGGTAAAGAGGGAAAAGAAATGCTATTCCTTTATTGCTGAGTGTTATGCGGCTTTCAATAATACTATTTGATATAAAGGCGTGATTAAAAATGCCTTCAGCAACCTGCCTCACTGTAACTAACCCTAAATTCTCCTTCGTCATATGTTGCATGACTTCTTTGCGGGAACGTTCAACAACTGCATTGTGGTAAAAAATCCATTTGATATCAAACGGCCTATATAAAATCTGTTTTATTGATTCCTGCCAATTTTCATCTTTCCCTACTTTCTCACGTGCGGCTTTTAATTTCCAATTTGTCTTATCCTCTAGATTAAAAGTTTGTCTAATATATTCGTCTGGCATTTTTTCATCTATAAACATTCTGATACGCTGCTTAAGCTTTTCTTTATCAGAATCTATTACAAAGTTATCCCTTGCCGTAACAATTCCCACGCTATTTTGAACGAAGATATCTGTTATCTTTGGATAACTTTCGTACTCCTTCAAAAGCTTTTCTTCTCTGGGAATAAAGAGATAAAATTCAGATTTGGGAGATAAACGCTTCCATTTGGTGGTGTTAATATCATTCTTCAAGAGCCAACGGTATTTTTGTTCTCTTAATCCATAGGTTTCTGAATGAAAAACTTTACAACCGTCTTTTTTATCCTTCCTTTTAGCAAAAAGGGCAATAGTTACCCCTTGTTGGATGTCGAAGACATTTTCGTCTTTTGAGCCATCGGGGCATTTTTCCTTTTTGAGGCTGTTGCCGTGCAGATCAAGGATATAAATTTCATCAAAACTATTCATCAAGGATTGTCTCATACCTCTGAAGGTTGGATTATCAAGGTAGCTGTGGTTTGTGATAAACCCCAGTACTCCCTCTCCTGCCTGGTCAATCTTCCATTGGGCAAAACGGATAAATTTTACATAATCATCCTGCAACCACTTTGGGTTTTTCTCTCCAAGGGGTTTTCCATCAACCTGATAGTAAACCTTGATTTCCTTGGAAATCCAATCGCCAATATTTGAAGAATGACCTGAATATGGGGGATTACCAAGAATAACCAAGATTGGCTGTTCTTTTTTTACCTTACCTGCCAAATGTGATTCTTCGGAAAGTGATGCCATACCGGGAAGTTTGGTTTGGGCGAGTTCTTCCATCTCCAGGGTATTCGTCAGATAGAGTTTAAACCTGTCAGCGTCTTTTAGCTTATAGCCAAGTTCTTCTAAGAGGAAAGACATCTTTAAATGACCAATTGCATAAGGTGACATCATCAGCTCGAAGGCATAGAAATTCTTGAGGATATGATCTTTGATAAACCGTTCCTTGCCACCTTCTCCGTATTTTGAGGTAAATTCTTCTAGGGCAAGTTTGGAAGCTTCAGCTAAAAAGGTTAGTGTGCCTGCCGCGGGGTCCAAGACTGTAACTGATTCGCTGGCAAACCCTTCATTTCTATTAAAGTGTTCCTTCAAAATAGTATGAAGGGAACGCACAATATATGAGACTACAGGTTCCGGGGTGTAATATACTCCTCTGCGTTCTCTGGTTTTTGGATCATATTCAGCAAGAAATGTCTCGTAAAAGTGAATAACCGGGTCTTCTCCCTTGCCTTTATGAAAGTATTGATGAAGGATATTTTTTACATCGGTAACTGCCAGCACCGCTGCAATGTCGTCAACGATCCATTCCATTTGTTTGGGAAGTTCTTCAAGCGAAATAAACTTGAAAACGTCCCGTAAAATACCAATCGTGTGTGGAATGTTTTTGTGAGCAAGTTCTCTGCTAAATCCGTTCTTTGCTCGAATTCTTGATGCAAAAAGTCCGTAGGTAATGGTTTGTGAATACAGGTCTGCAAATCCTTCTTTTGTAAGATCACTTATGAGGTACTGTTTAAACGCCTCGTAAAATCCTGTAATACTTTTTCGTTTTCCTTCCTCCTCTTCTTCTCGTAATTCCTGAATAATTACTTCGTCCCTGAGAAAGCGTGTCTTATCTGCCAACACCATTGCAAGAGATTCTGCATCGTAGAATTTTGGCAGTGAAAAAGAAAAAAATTTCTCAAGCAGTTCTAAAAATTCTGGCTCATTTTCGACTGGAGGAACTGTTTTGAGTTTATGCAAAACAAATGGTCTGCCGACACAGACTCTTTCTATTATATCTCCGTTGCGGTAAAGCCTGAATTCGAGAAAATTGGTTAGTATTAGATTAGGAAATGTTTTTAAGTACCGTTTTAGCTGTTCTGTGGTTTCTATTTGATCCAAATATTCGTTTGTTGGTGCTTTTGCTTCTATGTAACCAACAATATGTTGACTACCGTCCCATATTCTAAAGTCTGGATTACCAGCATCGGTCTTTTTTGGCAGGGTAGTTATGTGGATGTTTTTCTTGTCGACTGATTCGGCATATTTCTGCAAAAAACCTTCAAGGACAGAATAGAAGCTTTCTTCTCGGGCATCTCCACGACTGTAAATCTCATATAGCTCTTTTGAATACCATGTCAACATTTTATTATACGCGTCAAATATGTTCTTGGGCTCAGGCTCTGTCTTCACTAATACTTATTATCTGCTTTTTTAACCGTAATTGCCCCTAATGGGCAGCACTTTTCAAAACCGGATTTAACATCCCAGTCGTTTACTTTTTCTGCGATAATTTTTGCCTTGTCTTCTACTACATCAATAACGCCTCTGGAATTAATGGC
>MHYY01000161.1 GCA_001830285.1 Planctomycetes bacterium RIFCSPLOWO2_12_38_17
ATGGTATTAATAATAATTTTACTTATTTCTATATCATTCATTTCACACGACGTTATTGCAGCAGAAGGCAAGAACGGAAACATATCACAAAAACAAACCAACAAGAAAACAGTTACTATCGTTAAGAACGATAACAATGTAACTCTAGATATTAAATGGTTAATTAACGAAGCTATAGAACACAATCCTGGAATCATTGCAGCCCAAAAGCGCTTAAATGCTGCAAAGACAAAGATTTCACAAGCTAAATCATTGGACGACCCTACTATTCGTATCGGTTCCTATGATATGTCAAATAACCCCGTCAATATTAATGGCCAAACTGAAATGCTTCAGCAGCGTTATGGAGTATCACAGAAAATACCTTTCCCTGGTAAACTGCGCATAAGGGGAGAGGTGGCTGTTGAAGAGTCAAATATTGTTGAAAAAGAACTTCAGGCTAAAACACAAGAAATTACAGCCCTTGTAAAATCCGCTTTTTATGAACTCTATTACATTAATCACTCCATTGACATCACGGATGAGAATAGGGATATTCTCCGCAACTTTGCTAAAATCGCGGAAACAAAATACTCTGTGGGTAAGACTACGCAAAGAGATGTACTTGCATCACAGGTTGAAGTATCAACACTTACCAATAACATCATCATTTTGAAAAAGGAAAAGGAATCTGTTATAGCCATGTTAAATACGCTAATTGACAGACCTACTCAATCACCTCTGGGAGACCCAAAATCATTTGAAAAACATACACTTAATTTAACACTGGAAGATTTAGAAAATCTTGCAACTAAAAACAGACCTGAACTTAAAAAGTTTGACCATGCTATTAAAAGAAGTGAAGCAAATTTAAAACTATCAAAAAAAGACTATTACTATACTGATTTAGAACCTATGATAGAATACATGCAAGAAGATAAACGATCCGACACATGGGCATCGTCACTCACGATAAATGTCCCCTGGCTTTGGCCGAAAAACCGGTCAAAGGTTAAAGAATCAAAAGAAGACCTTAATGCCGCTAACGCTGACTATCGTTTTGTCAATAATAAGACAATGTTTGAGGTCAAAGATTTATTAGTCAAGGTACAATCATCCGAAAGTACGATAAATCTTTATAAAACGGGTGTAATCCCGCAGGCAGAACAATCCTTAAAAGCCGCACGAATCGGATATGAGGCAGACAGGGTGGATTTCCTTACCTTGATTGATAGTCAGAGGATTCTATTGAATTCTAGATTACTCTACTATAGGGCATTAACTGATTTTGAACAAAACCTTGCAAATCTGGAAAGAGCAGTGGGTATACAACTAACCCAATGAAACGATAGTAACAGTTCAGACACGAATATACCCAAATAAACACGAAAAAGATTAAGGAGAAAAAGAGCGCTGGTGAAATAGAGAAAAACAAATAAAATCCCTATAGAGGAAGAATTTTTTACCACCCCCTGTGTCCCCCCTTGCGAAGGGGGGACAGGTAGGGGTATTTGGTTGCGGCTAGGCTGCGCTAGGATTTTATCTTCTTTTCTCTTTTTCTTTATCTTCACCCGTCTCCTTTCTTACACAACTCATTACGAAAGGAGTAATGTATGTCCTTCAGACAAGTGATTCTTTTCATCAGTATTCTTTTCGGTTTATATGTATTTACCATTTCATTACTAGACATATCAGACCGTGTTCCTTCTGCAAGTGCAGAAGAAACTAAAGAAAAGAAGATACTTTATTGGACCTGCGGTATGCATCCCTCTGTAAAGATGGATAAACCGGGCAAATGTCCTATTTGCGCTATGGACCTGGTTCCTGTGTACGAAAAAGGAGCAGGAGTCGAAGAGGCAGGTGCGCTAGCCACTATTGAACTGACTGAACGAGCCCGTAAACTGGCACAGGTCAAAACGAACATTATTGGTTTCAAATCCTTAACCATGGATATTTATACGGTGGGTTTAATTGAATATGACGAAAGACTCAAGACCATTGTATCAGCATGGATCCCAGGCAGGATTGATAAGCTCTTTGTTGATTTCACAGGTACTCAAGTTGTAAAGGGGGAATCCATGGTGTGGATATATAGTCCCGATCTTGTGTCCACACAGGAAGAATATCTGTTGGCGCTGGAAACCCTCGAGAAAGTTGAGAAAAGCCCTTTTGATGAAGTAATAAATGGCGCTAAATCACTCATTGAGGCATCGAAAAGGAGGTTATTATGGTGGGGTGTTACGGAGAAACAGATTGAAGAACTCACGAAAAACAAAAAGATAAAACAACATACTGTTATATACGCCCCTCTTAGTGGTGTTGTCATAGAGAAAAAGACATTAGAAGGTCAATACGTTATGCAGGGCGAGATGATATACACTGTTGCTGATCTTTCAAATGTATGGATGAAGGCCAATATATATGAGTATGAAATGGCCTGGATCAAGATCGGGCAGGAAGTAGAAGTCACAACCCCGACATATCCAGGTGAGGCATTTATCGGCCAAGTTTCTTTTATAGAACCATTCCTGGACGATAAGACACGATCGGTAAAGATACGCTGTGATATCCCCAACCACCAAATGAAACTTAAACCTTTCATGTATGCCAATGCCCGCGTACGGATACCTGTTGAAGAACTTGAAAAGCAGGGTGAAATCTATGTAAGTGGTCTTGATTACATCTGCCCTAATCACCCTGAAATAAAATCCAGTAGACCGGGTATTTGCCCTGAGGATGATATCCCCTTCACAAAGAAACCCCCTGCTCAAGTTGCGTTGGTTGCTACGAGTGATGTGACCGTACAGCAAGGGGAAATTGACTATGAGTACGCATGTCCCATGAAATGTTACACCTCCAAAGAACCGGGAAATTGTCCTGTTTGTGGAATGAAACTGGAAATAGTTTCTGTCTCTAAAAAGGCAGAAATGGCGGAAAAGGAAATTCCCGCTAAAACAGAAACGGTATACGTGTGCCCTATGGAATGCCATACCTCAAAAACAGACGGCGACTGTCCGGTATGCGGGATGAAACTGGAAAAAAGAGAAATACCTGTTGAGGTGTCTGGTGAAAAATTAACTTGCATTTGCCCACAAGAATGGGATCCAACTACAGCGCCCAAGTCATGTCCCATGTGTGGCATGATGTTACAAAAGAGTATCACCGTAACTTTACCCACCGGTGAAAAGAAACAAAAATTCGTGTACATGTGTCCCATGGCTTGTATGACTTCAGACAAACCCGGTGAATGTCCCGATTGTAAAAGACAAATGGGCCGATGGGAGGTTAAGGAAGACCTGGGAATAAAGGTAAAAAAAATAGAGCATAAAATACGTAGCGTTTATGCATGTCCCATGCATCCCGAAGTCACTTCTGACAAACCTGCTGATTGTAACAAATGCGGAATGCAATTAGAAAAGACCACACAGGTACTTGCTATCCCTGCAACAGCAGTATTAGATACTGGCATACGGAAAATTGTTTATATAGATAAAGGCAACGGACAATATGTGGGAAAAGAAGTGCTTTTGGGTCCAAAGGCTGGCGATTATTATCCTGTGCTTGAAGGTCTAATAGAAGGCGACAGGGTTGTCACATCAGCCAATTTCCTTATTGATTCCCAGCGTCAGCTTACAGGCGGCGCCAGCGCCCTTTATGGAGGCGCAATGGAGTTTAAGGAAGAAAAAAAGTAACCATTTACCGCAAAGATCGCAGAGGTCGCAAAGATGAATAAAGAGGAACGGCTTAATGTGATAACAAAAACAATCATTGGTATTGCTATCAACGTTCATCGTGCATTAGGGCCTAGACTCCTCGAATCTGCCCATGAAGCTTGTATGGTGTATGATCTTGTAAGTGCCGATTTAAAAGTTGAACAGCAGAAACCTCTTCCTATTATATACCAAGGGGTGAAACTTGAATGTGGTTACCGTTAGGATTTAATGGTGGAAGATGCAGTAATCGTTGAGATAAAGTCAATTGAAAATATTTTACCAATCCATAAAGAATAATTATTATCATATTTGAAACTGTCTGACTGCAAAGTTGGATTATTAATTAACTTCAATTTTAAAATATTAAAAGATGGCATTCAGAGAGTAGTTAATAATTTCCCCGACTCTCTGCGATCTTTGCGTTCTCTGCGGTAAGAAAAGTAAGGTTGATAGTTACCTATGATTAACAAACTCATTGAACTCTGCTTAAAAAATAGATTCCTCGTCATCTGCCTTTATCTTCTGGTGATATTCGGCGGTATTTTTGGACTTAAGAATATCAATATGGACGTCATACCGGATATTGGGGAAAACCAGTGCATCGTCTTTACCGATTGGCCAGGACGCAGTCCTCAGGACGTTGAAGATCAAGTCACCTACCCCCTTACAGTTAATCTACTCGGTGTACCCGGCGTAAAAGTTATACGTTCCCAATCAGGATTTGGCTTCTCCATGATATTTATCATCTTTAAGGAAAATATTGACTTTTACTGGGCGCGTTCCAGGGTTCTGGAGAGATTAAACTTCATCCAACAATTACTGCCTAAAGATGTTATACCCAGATTGGGTCCTGATGCCACAGGGCTTGGTCAGATATTCTGGTACACTATTGAAGGCGAAGGGTATGACCTTGGACAACTGCGATCCGTCCAGGACTGGTTTGTCCGCTATCAATTAAATGCCGTCGAAGGTGTTTCTGAGGTAGCTGGCGTAGGTGGTTTTGTCAAACAATACCAGGTCGATGTTGATCCAAACAAACTGTTCGCATATAACATGACCGTTGGAATGGTGTATGAAGCCGTTCGCAAAAGCAACATCGATGTGGGCGCCAAGGTAGTAGAAAGCAACAATATGGAGTTTATCATCCGCGGTCTTGGATTCATAAAGAACATTAACGATATTGAAAATATTACGGTAGGCAGTTACAACGGTGTGCCCATATTTGTTAAAAACATCGGCACTGTCCAGGTTGGGGGTGATTTTAGACGCGGGGCGCTGGACAAGGAAGGCGCAGAGGTTACTGGTGGAATCGTTATCATGCGCCAGGGGCAAAACCCCTTGGAGGTGATTAAAAGGGTAAAAAAGAAAATCAAAGAAATAGAACCGGGTTTACCTCCTGGAGTAAAGATCGTACCCTTTTATGATAGAGAGGGTCTTATCAATCGGGTTATTGATACCCTCAGAGAGGCGCTGATAGAAGAAATCATTATTACTTCTATTGTAGTCGTGATATTCCTGTTGCATATTCGCAGTATCATTATCTGCTGTCTGGGATTCCCCATATCTATCCTTATCTCCTTCCTGTGCATGTATTTTATGGGTATTGATTCAAACATTATGTCCCTTACGGGTCTTGCCATCGCTATTGGTGAAGTAAGCGATATGTCCATCATCATGACAGAAAATATCTTCAGAAATCTCATAGAACAAAAGGGCAAGAAAAGCAGACCGCAGATCATCCTTGATGCATCAAAAGAAGTC
>MHYY01000162.1 GCA_001830285.1 Planctomycetes bacterium RIFCSPLOWO2_12_38_17
GATAATTTATTCATTTGTTCTTTATACCGCCAGAACATAAGCCGGAGTTTCTGGAATATATCACTAATGATGTGGTTGTTGTTAAAGTAGATATTCCAGTGAAATTGCTTATCATCAAGCGGTTCTGAAAATTTATGAGGATTATCAAAGTCAACAAGCAATTCATTTACAACATTATTTACATAACCGTGTCTTAGCATAAGCGTTGGTACACGTTCTTCCGCTTCTTTGATTTTTTCAAGTGGAATTATTCCGTTCCATTCCTTTGAGAAGCCCTCAACTATGTATTGCCTGCCGTATTTATCAAATAATTGATACCATACATGCGCAAAGGTAATGGAGCTATTTTTATCAACAACCCATCCCCAGGTAATATCGCCGTCAATATCCAGTTCAGCGAGTTTGGAGAAGAACAGGAAGACAGAATCTTCGCAGTCGCCTTGTTTGTTTTGTTTGGTTTCCAGCGGTGTTTGCCAGTAATCTGTCTTTGGAGGTTCTGAGCAGTAATCAATATCGAAGGCGATTTCTTTATAAGCATCGTAGATTTGTTCGCCTTTTTCGAATGTATTAACACACCATTCTTTATAGAGTCGGTTATCGGATAAAGTCTTTTTATAGTCTTTCCACATATCTTTGACGGGTTTATAACCTCTTTCTGGCAGGAACATATCAGCATAGGAAATGCTTGCAAACACCTTTGTGTTATGAAGAACTATCACTACTGCAACGGCTACAATTGTTAAAAAGTATCTCATAATACCTCCTAAATAAGGTTTAGGGAGATTTGGTATTTAAGATTTTTCTGTTAAACAATTGTGCAATTATGAATTTAGTGTCTTAATATTCCTCAAATTTTAAACTTTTTTAAGTAATTTTTTAAAAATACTGTCTTAATTTAGTATTTAATACTAAGCATTATTTTTGACTTTACTGATTAATTTGTGAATAGGGTAATAGATAAATTGTACATTTGCAACAAATAATTAATAAAAACCGAAAAAAATTTAATTGTATTTATGCCCTTGTAATTTAAAGTTTGTTTTCCAAATTCAACAGGGATTTTTCAGCTTCCCTTTGACTTTTATGATTTGATGTGTTTGGAGGGTATTTGCTCTAAGAAAATTTTTACTATTTTCGGGTCAAAATGCGTACCTGCTTGCGACTGAATATTTTCAATAACTTCATTATCAGACAAAGGATCGCGGTACGGGCGGCTACTATGCAGTGCATCCCGTACGTCTACTATTGCAAAGATACGCGCTACAAGTGGAATTTGTTCCCCTTTCAATCCATTCGGATAACCGCTTCCATCCCATCTTTCGTGATGACAATGCGGAATCTCTAGCGCTTTGTGTAAATGTGCAATAGGCGAGAGCAGTTGATATGCATATTCAGGATGTTTATGCATAATTTTTTCTTCCTCTTTATTAAGAATATCCGGCTTGAGTAGAATGTCATCAGGTACTCCCATTTTACCAATATCATGTAAAAGCGCGCCCCATTTAATGTGTATTAAATCATTTTCGTTCACACCTATAATACGAGCTAGTTTTAATGTCATTTCTGTAACACGCTGTGAGTGTCCTTCCGTTTCTTTATCACGGAGATCGAGGGCGCGAGACCACCCTTCGATGGTTGTATCATATGCAATCATCAATTCTTTATTTGAACGCTGCATACTGTCAAAGAGTGATGCATTATCTATTGCAATAGCTGCCATTGCGCCAATAGATTCGAGAAAACTTAGCCACTCACGGTCATGTTTGGGTTGTGAACGATGAAATACTTCAAGTACGCCCTTCACAAGTCCTTTGGATATAAGCGGTATTCCATAATAGGAGGCAAAACTCTCTTCTTTAAATAATTTTGCACACTGTGGATTTACCTCAGTTCCGTACAAATCCGGTATATGAATAATGCGGCGTTCCTTTAACGCCTTGTATGCATAATTATCTTTCGTACAATTTAAAATCGCATTTGTACGGAAGCCATGCGATATGAAATATTGCAATTCCTGGGTGCTCTGATTGAGTAAGAGTATATCAGCAGCGTCAATACCTATTTGTGTTGTTAACTGTTCAAGGAAAGCATTCAGTATAATTTTTAAATCCAGGTTGCTAACGATAGTCCGATCTATTGCATGTAGTGCGGTTAATCTCTGGACATGGAGTTTAATAAGTTCTTCTGTATGTTTGCGTTTCAGGAAATTAACCAGGATTTCTCCTATCATTTTAAAAAGTGTTATGTCCTGGTCAGTCCATGTTTTTTCAACTTTTACGGAATCAAATCCCAGAAAACCAATCAATTTTTCACTGTAAACCAGTGGAACAATAACCACGGATTTAATTTCTTGTTTTAATATTATTTCTTTTCCTGTACCTCCAGAATCCGGTAGATTGGTTGTCTTGGGAATATAAACGGTTTCAAATTTCTTTAGTTTTTCCATCCACCATGGGTAGTGTTCAATAGAAAGCCCTTGAATATCTTCTTTTATTGATTTAATTCCTTTTGCACACCATTCGTAGATATAATCAATTTTATTACTATCCTCTGATATTAAAGGGACGTAACTTCGGTCAACACCGGTAAACTCTACAATTGACCTTAAGGTAAGATTTATTCCCTCCTCAGCCTCATGCGTGGGAAGATTAATAAAGCCTGTAGATATGTCTGCTATAAGTTCTTCCATTTTTACCCTGTACTGGAGGTCTGCATAAGATTTTCCAAGCGCCATTGTCATTTTATTGAAGGTCTTTGATAGTTGACCAATTTCATCATTGGAATTAATTTTTATGGTTTCAGAAAGATTACCCTTTGCAATATCCATTGTGATATTTGTTAATTGTTTGAGCGGACGAACAAGATATCGGCTGATTAGAAAGAATGTAAAACTTATACCGCCGAGAATTATACCGATACCCATGGGGATAACTCTATACAGGATGATTTTGTTAATCCTTTCAATAACTCTTCGGTTAGATAGACCAACTTGTACATAGCCTAGTATTTCTGAGTTAACTACTTTATCAATTTTAGCTCCTCCAAGGATTTCAGCAACAAATGCTTCTTCTGAGAATTTTTGTTTTTCATATACCGGCACGGAGAAATCACACAATACTTCACCTGATGGGGTATTTATACAATTAATACTGATATTATATTGGTTTTGGTATGACTCTAAACCAGGCATACTATCGCTCATCTGTATTTTTTCCGTAGTAGACTGATTCAATTTTAACATGTCTGCAGGGGTGGGAATTCCTTTGATATCAACATCAATCCATTGGGATTTTCCTTCAATTATAGTTTTTTGAGGGTATGTTATCCGCCAGTATCCAATTTCGCCATCTCTGTCAAAAGAATGTAATTTCTTAATTTTTGCGTCTAAAAATGCTGGTTGTGCATGGCTAAGTGCAAATTTAATTTCATCATCTTCAGTAAGTGATGTAACTATTGACATCCCAAATTTCTTAAGAGACTCTTCCTGTTGAGTTTTTGCATGGACGAAAAAGAATAAGCAAGCAAGTGCGCTGATTGCAATTATAACCGCACTTAAAATAGAAATTAGTTTTAATCGGATACCAATCATGGGTATAGTACCACATTCGAATGAGACCTGATAGGAGACAGGTCTACATTTATTATTTTTGCTGTTTCAGTGTTTATAGTTATTTCTAGTTTTTCTGGTTCTTTAACACCCAAGGAAGTTGTTTTTGAACTATCCAACAGCGCCTTGGCAAGTTGAGATGCCTGAATACCAGTATATTTGTAATCAGGAGAAACAGAGATTAGCGCCCCTGCTTTAGTAATTGCACTGGAAGTGCAGAAGACAGGTATGCGATGTTTTTGTGTTGACTTAATAATGACGTCCATCGAATCTTTTGTAACTACAGTACCGTCAGGTACTATCCAAAGGGCGTCAATTTGCTTGATAATATTTTTTAACGCTGATGCTATTTCATTTTCTGATGCAACCTTTGCTTCGATAATACTGAATTTATAATTTTTAGACACTAACAACGCATCTGAAATAATTTTGCCGGTTTTTGTAGGGTCATAAATTACGCCGATGTTTTTCTTTTCGCCAAGAACCTCATTAAGGACTATAAATTGGTCTTCTATTGACGCCTCAGAGGAGATGCCGGTAATATTATCTCCCTGCAGATTGAAGCGTTCGTGGTTGATAACCATGCAAAAAATAATTGGGATATCTGTATATTGGTGTTTAGCAAAAGTAGCCGCAAGTATACCTACTGCTAAAACAAGGTCTGGTTTAGGTTGGTTTTTTATAATATTTTTAAAGACTTTTTCACCCTCTTCGATATCTCCTTTTAGATTGTAAATTGCATTTATAGAGATACCTTTTTCTTTACAACCTTCTTCAAATCCTTTAATAGATTCATCGTAAGCAGAAATTTGTTGACTTTGGATGACAGTAACAATTTTCTCGCCAGCGTGAGTTTTATTGATGTGAATTATGGTGTGAAATGAAAAGACAAGAAAAAACAGGTAAATTGTAAAAGCAAAGGTATTGCGCAGTTTAATATATTTATTAGTTATGCCCACTGTAATTATAATTATTAAGGATTTTAAGTTGAGTGTCTTTATTTTTTGTTTTGCTCGATAATAGCCCATGCTCTCTTTTATATTTCTTTAAGGTGTGACTTGAGAATAAAATGAACAATATAGAAGTTTTATCCGAGCATAACAAAGGACACAAATAGTATTATTTGAGACTTTTATAAGAATAATATTTTTTAGTTTTTTTATTATACCCGCAAGATTGCAATTCCAACGTATCTTCCTTTTTAGAACCCAGTTCATTACTCTTAGAAATGGGCATGTTTAAGAGGCATAATTTATTCTTTTTGAGATTTTAAGGATTGCGAAAATCAATTTAGTGGATCATATTACTAAAAGAATCGGAATTAGTGCTAAATGAAACAAATGTCAGAATTGATAACTCAGCCCGATAAAGAATGTTCTTTCAGGTCTTGGCAAGTCGTTCTGTATAGAAGTAGGTCCCGGGTCGCTATAGTCTTTATCGAGCAAGTTAAATACCGTTCCCTGTATTTCCATTGTTTTACAAAATTCTTTTCCTATGACTGAGAGATTGAGCAATGCGTAAGATGGTAAGTCGTCCCTTAGGTCGTCTTCCACTCTGTAACGCCTTCCGCTAAAAAAAGCGCTCAGGTTGGTGTTTACATATTTCCAGCAATGGGCATTTACACCGAAGTTGCCTTTGTGTTTTGAAACAAATGGCAGGTTATTACCGTCATCATCTTCCGGATTCTGGAATGTATAATTCATAAACACGTAATTTCCACTGGTTATGTCTACCTTTGTTTCCATTTCTATGCCCTGTACACGGGCGTCTCCAAAATTCTCATAACGAAAGGCGCTCTGTGTTTCATCTGTGGGGCGCAATGTAATAAGATCCGATATATCATTTATAAAGTAATTTAGACTGCTTGTAACATGTTTGTTACATCTATAACTTAAGCCAACTTCGTATGTCCTGATTGTTTCTGGTTCCAGGTCGGGATTTCCAAAAACTGCAGGTTGATTTGTGGTATACATCTCAGTAAAGCTGGGGGCGCGAAACGCCTCTCCGTAAAGTACCTTTAACGAGGCATCCTTCGTGAATGCCCATGTTAGACCTGCCCTTGGGCTTGTTGCATTACCAAAATCATTATATTGGTCATGTCTAACACCAAGGGTAAGATTCAAGGTATTCGTGATATCCCATATGTCTTGTAAATAAACAGACCAGAAGCTGCGTGTAGTTTCTTTTATGAATGGATATGTTTCAGAAAAATCCTGAACTGAGTCTAAAGGCTCCATTGTTGCAGGATTGAAGTTGCTTAAAAAATGGACATCGCTTTGATTAATCAGGCGGTATTCAAATCCCAGGGTAAATATATTTCCATCGAATAACTCATAATCAAATGGAATCTCTGTACCAACAATCCGCTCTATTACCTTCCCATTTCCTATAACGCCGTCAGGGTGGATTACAGGGACAGGCGTTTCGGGTATACCGTCTCCATTCAAATCAAAATAATTTATGCCAGAAGTTGTGCCTTCGGGCAATGATTCTACATACCAATTATTATCAAATTGGTCATAATAAATACGCGGCTTCAATGTAAATCTTTCTTCAAATGTCTTTTTATACCCTGCTTCAACAAATACATAATTAGTTTCTATATCTGATTCGTCATTTAAGGCATATTGTGGACCTATAAAAGGTCCTTTGTTTTTATTAATGTATAGTCCTTCAAAGTAAAAGTCTTTATATGTTGTTTTAAGATTCATGTCGTATTCCTGCCTGCCATCGTGAACACTGGATGGGGCTTGAGATGCTGGTGGGATACCAAAAGGAGAGAGGCTATTGTCAATTTCTGTCTGAAGGTCGCTTTCTACAATACCATTGAAACCTTCGGTTTGTCTGTACCGCAAAGACCCTGAAATACCTATATTCCCGAATGTCTTTCCGAACACAATGTTTTCATCATAGGTATCAAAGCTTCCGTAACCACTGCTGACCCTCATCCCATCAATATCTTTTGCATCCTTTGTTATAATATTGATGACTGCCGTAAATGCATCTTCACCGTACATGGCAGAACCGGGCCCTCTTATAACCTCAATCCTTTTTATACTTTCTACGGAAAAATCATCAAATAAAGTAAAAGCCCCGCCTGTAAAAGGGCTATTTACAAGATGCCCATTGACCATTACCCTTATTTTTTCTGAACCAGTGATTCCGCGCACGGCTGGAACTGAGGTGCCAAAATCACCTGTTTTTAGTAACTCAAATCCTGGTATTATCCTCAGGATTTCAGCGAATGTGCGATACCCAAGATTTTTTATCTCTTCGACTGTGATTACGGTGACTATACTGGGTGCCTTGCTTACAGGGGTTTCGTGTCTAGTGGCAATTGTTACTTCCTCCTTTAAACCAAACCAGATAGCTTCCGTTGATAAGGCTTCTTCAATGTTATTGTTTGTATTGCTGGAATTTGGTTTGGATTCAGTAATATTCGCAGGCTCTTGGACAATATCAGTGGTTGCTTCTGCATTTTCAGCGTATGCCAATCTGGGATTTAAAGAGATATAGCTCAGTAAAATACAAAAACTGATTAAGGATGACAAATTTTTTTTGTATTTTGGTATTTGTTCAACCATGTTATAAATTTGATTAACATGATAGTAGTGAAGGTATCTTCTTTTATACGCGCATTTAATTATCATAATTATTGAATCAAGTCAAGTATTCTTGTAATTAAAAGAATTTGTATGGCAATTAATAAACAGATATAAATTTTACCTTGCATTTATAATAATGTTAGGCTAATTTAAAATTTATAATTTCAGAAAAATCCTGCATTGAGGACTAAGATATAAGAACAACAGTTACTTTATAAAAACATCACAAAAGATTTCGTTTCAATATGGCATTTATCATCGAATATCTCAAAGAGTCTGATGTAGAAGAAACTATAAAGCTTTTTCATTTCATAATAGATGAATTGCACGCCAAGAGTCTTGAAACGGAGCGCCTGCATTTTAAAGGTATCTATCCTGTAGAAGAGGTTAAAAAACGGCTAAACAACAAGAATTGTGTTTATCTTGCCGGCAAGGAGGACAATAAAGTTGTTGGGTTCATGTTTGCCTGGATTTCTGAGGGTGCAGGGAATGTACACTGGCTGGGACTGCTGCCTGAATATAGACGAAAGGGATATGGAGATAAACTCATCGAGGAAACTTTGAGAATCTTTATGGAAAAGGGTTGTCACGAGGCAAAACTGTTTACGTACCCTTCTGAGAAGATTGCATATCGCCTGTTTCAGAAACACGGCTTCAGGGAGACGGCATTTATTGACCAGAGATTTTTTGGCGTCAGTATTATCCTGATGGTGAAAAAGATTACTCCAATTCCTGAAGAACATCGTACAAAAAAGATTGTGCTTGCAGGCGAGGCTGGTCAGGGTATTAAACTCATGGCTCACGCCCTTGCTGATATTCTGGCGAAACTGGGAAAAGAAGTTGCCATGAACCTTGTATATGACGCCACTGTACGTAGTGGCAATATCAGGGCAGAGATTATATATTCTAACGAACCTATTGAAGTTCCTTTTTTTGAGGAAGCGGATGTTGGTTTACAACTTTCAAAAACGCCCGATCCAGGAATCAGGGCGAAACATGTGCTTATCGAGGCGTCAGCCTGCGAAACCGAGTGCAGGAAGTGCGAACTTCGCTGTCCAGTGAGTGACCGCATTCCTTTTGAAAAACTAGCTATAGAGCAGTTTAACAGTCCAATTTTTGTTAATATGATTGCACTTGGAAAGTTGTTGAGTAAAATCGGAATTAATATTGAGACAGTAAATTTTGCAGCGGAATTTCCGCCTCAGTTTCTTGAAGAGAATATAAGAGCAGTACGTTATGGCTATACATACAAGGATTAGCACTGCAAAAATAGTAGAAAAAGTATCCAGCCTTTGCATGGATGCGAACTTTATTTTGAATGAAGATGTTCTTAAAGCGCTTACTGATTCATATGAGGCTGAAGTATCTCCTGTAGCAAAAGAGATATTTGCTGATTTGTTAGAAAATGCAAAAATTGCAAAGGAATGCAGGATGCCTATATGTCAGGATACAGGGGTTGCAGTTATATTTGTTGAAATAGGTGTAGGCGTCGAAATTACTGATGGTAATCTGTACGACGCTATTAACGAGGGCGTACGCAGAGGATACAAAGAGGGTTTTTTGAGGAAATCAATGGTTTCCGATCCCATAAATCGAACCAATACGGGCGATAATACACCAGCTATTATTCATTCTGAGTTTATCAGTGGTAATTGTCTGAAAATCACATTCATGGCAAAGGGTGCAGGATGCGAAAATATGAGCAGAATCTCGATGTTGACCCCTGCGGATGGTAAGAAAGGCATAATTGATTTTGTGGTGGAGACAGTAAAAGTTGCAAAGGCAAATCCTTGTCCGCCTGTTATTGTTGGAGTAGGAATTGGGGGTACGTTTGATTATGCTGCACTCCTTGCTAAAAAGTCGCTTTTAAGACCACTTGGTACAAAACATACTGACCCTGATACAGCAGCATTAGAACAGGAAATACTGGACAGAATAAACAAACTTGGTATTGGTGCGCAGGGATTGGGCGGTTGGGTCACTGCTCTTGCAGTACATGTAAACCGGTATCCGTGTCATATCGCCAGTCTGCCAGTTGCTGTTAATATTGACTGTCATGCACACCGGGTTAAAACTGTTACTTTATCTTAGGTGCTACACATTGTCCCGGATTTACATTCTTTTTTATTATTCTTAAGAGAGTGGGATGTTAGTTAGGCAAAGCGTAGTTTATCTGATACTTGCTACGTACTGTAATTTTTGTCTTTTTGTAATAATTCATTCAATAAATCCCGCACTTTTTTCATATCCTCCCAGACCTTTGCCTTGTCGTTCGGGTTTCTCAGGAGATATGCTGGATGGAAGGTAACCATAAAAGGGATGCCCTTATATGCGTGGAATTTACCTCTCAAAGTACCAACAGGCGCCTTTGTATCAAGCAGTGTTTGAGCGGCAAATGTACCCAATGCACATAATACTTTTGGCTTAATGATTTCAATTTGCTTAATCAGATAAGGCAAACAGAGTACGATTTCTTCTGGTAGGGGGTTGCGATTTCCAGGGGGACGGCATTTAAGTATGTTTGCAATATAAACGTCTTTGCGATTTAAGCCTATAGCCTCAATAATTTTAGTGAGTAATTGACCTGCACGGCCTACAAAGGGCTCACCCTGCAGGTCTTCGTCACGTCCAGGCGCCTCACCTACGAACATAAGGTCTGCAGTTGGGTTGCCAACTCCAAATACTAGATTAGTGCGCGTCTTGCCCAGTGGACATTTATGGCAGGATAATATTTCATTCCTTAATTCTTCAAGAAGTTTGCGACTTCGCACTTTTTCGTTTTTACTAATATGATCACTTGATGAATTTATTGCAGGCGACTCTAATGGTAGAGTTTTTTTGTGATAAACTGGAAGGGGCAAATTATTAATTGACTTGGAAATTGTAACCGTATCTATGCCAAAACCTCTTTCAAACTCAATATGGGTCTTTATGGCATTGATAATTGATTTAAGCTCATTTTTTATCAGGTCGTCTTGTCGTGGTTGCTGTTTAGATTGTTTTTCCATCAATTTGGAAATATACTATGTGAATTACTTTTCTTTTAATAAAGATTTCTCTATTTCGTTAAGAATAAGTTTTTGCACGTCCTCAATTTTGCCCTTTATTTCACAGCCTGCGGCGTATTTGTGACCGCCTCCTCCATACTTTGTTGCAACATTGTTAACATCAATTCCGTTCCTGCTCCTCATGCTTATTTTTACCCAGTTGGGTTCTGTCATCTCGCGGAATAGAACACCGACGTACACCCCGTCAATTGAAATAGGAATATCTGCAAGCTCCTGAGTGTCAATTGCACTGACGTTAGTTTTTTCCAACATTTCTTTGGTTATCCGGATTGTTGCAATTCGGTTTCCATGATACAGTTTGAGCGTATTTAGCACCTTTGCATGCAAATGGACTAAATTTAAAGGATTTGTGTTATAAACATATTTGGATATTTCTAAATGCTTTGCCCCTTGTTCTATAAGAAAAGCGGCGGCCTTGAATACATCCGGCGTTGTATTGGAATGCGTAAAACGTCCGGTATCCGTTATTATTGTAACATATAGGGCAGTTGCGATATCTGGAGTAATTTTGATGTTCATATCCTTAAAAAGGGAAAGGAGTATTGCCCCTGTAGAACACATGTCTTCGGTTACAAAATTTATGTTACCGAAGTTTATATTAGAAATATGGTGGTCAATATTTATAATTATAGCGTCTTTAGGAATAATTTCTTTTACCTTACCAAGTCGCTCAAGTGTAGGGCAATCCAGCGTGAATACAACCTCTGGCTGCTCTTTGGGTATCTGTGGATGGATATATAGCCCGCTTGCTGGAATTACAAATTTATAAGACTGTGGAATTGGAGAATCGTTT
>MHYY01000163.1:0-10806 GCA_001830285.1 Planctomycetes bacterium RIFCSPLOWO2_12_38_17
TAGAATATTTTTACATTTTTCAGCAAAAAAAAGTTAAGTACTATAGTTGTTCTACAGTAATGAAATGCTGAAGAATCAGTTATTGTTCTCAAGAAAGTTTTCAGTTAACTGAAGATATTTTCTTTATTGAGATGATTTGTTAGATATAATAAATTAACACAATCATTTTGTATTTAACAACTATATAGAAAGGTTATTTTTTATGTACTTCAAATCAATTTTTGGAATATTAAGCATGGTGTTCCTGCTTTCTAGTGTACTATTTGCGAGCGACCCAAGGGAATGGTCGCCAACCTGGAAACTTCCACCCTGGAAGGCTCCTGAGAACATTGTTAATCAACCGATAACAGTTCCTGGAGATGTGAAGAAAAGCCAATTTTTCAGTCCGATCTCTTGCGGGGCTTGTCATCCAGATATTTTCAAGATGTGGAGTGGTTCTACACATGCCAACGCATGGAGAAACCCGCTTTTCCAGGCGCTTTATAATTTGGGTAAAAAAACGGCAGAAGGTGAATCGCAAAAACGAAATGTTGAATCGTGTGTCCGTTGCCACTTTCCTATAGGACATAGCAGTGGGGAAGAAAATTTACCTCTGGATGATGAAAAGGGAGGTGTCATTTGCGATTTTTGCCATTCGGTTAGAGCAATCACAGGCGTTGGAAACGCCCCTTACATATTGAGTCCCGGCAATGCTGCTATTATGGAAGGTGGTACAAAATACGGACCGTTTAATGACTGTCCTGAAACTATTCATGAGAATCAATATTCTGAATTGCACACACGCTCAGAATTTTGTGGTGGGTGTCATGATGTGTCACATGCAGGGAATGACCTCCCTATTGAACAGACATACACCGAGTGGCGTCAGGGTCCTTATAACACCAATGACCCAAAAACAACAGTACACTGTCAGGATTGTCACATGAGACAGCGGCCTGGATTCCCGTGTACTGGTAGCACAGAGAGACCTGACAATCCGGGTGTTGCCACGCCTGAAATAATGGGCGGTAAGAAGCGACCTCACATATGGACGCATTACTTTGTTGGTGGAAGTGTAACGCCGATATCTCTCCCGCCTAATTCAGAAATACAGCCTCAATTAGCCATCGAGAGGTTGAAAAATGCTGCAACCATACAAATCATTGTAAACCCCGGTTATAAGGCGGGGGATTTGTTAAGATTTCAAGTAGATATAAAAAACACTGGTTGTGGGCATTACTTACCTACAGGTCTTACAGAGATGCGGCAGATGTGGTTAAAAGTTTCAGTAACGGATGCTGACGGTAAACTAGTTTACAAAGTAGGGGATGTGGATGAAAAGGGGAATATTGATGACACTGCTGTTATCTATCATACTATTTTTGGAAACGAAAAGGGTGAACCAACGCTTCATGTGTGGACTGCAACGCATGTGATATCTGATAATAGAATTCCGCCCAAAGGTAAAAAAGAAGAGCGCTTTGTGTGTCAGATTCCTACCGATATCAAGCCCCCGCTCAAGGTAGAGACGGTCTTGCAGTATCGTAGTGCCCCGCAGGATGTGGTAGATGCCCTTCTGGGAGAAAAGACGATAAAACTCCCCATAATTGAAATGACAAACGCATCTACTGAACTTAGCCTGTAATACTTAAACCTGAAAGGGTGTATATTTAGTAAAAACAAACATGCCCAATTTGCAATGAATCAGACGAAGCTAATTTCTGGTTTACGCCAGTTCAATAATGAAGTGCAACACGTGTGGTGAACGCTATCCTAGGTGTCTATGAAAAACAAATATAAATAGTATCTAAATGATGGTGTTTTATCTTAGTCTATGAAGTATGGTAATTTGGATTTTATATGTGAGATTTATCAGAACATTTTAAAAGATTCGATATCAGAAAATCAATAACAGTAGAAATATCTTCGTTGATATTGAAGAAAGGTACTTCTAACTTTGGGTCTTTATTTCCAACAACGGCAATGAGATTTCTGTCGTCCTTACATACCAATTTGTTACTTACCTCTGTACGAAACACCTCAATCTTAGGAATTTCTTCGGATTTGTAGCCTTCAATAATAACAATATCCGTATCTTGTAAGTAAGTATTTATAATTTCAGTTAATGGAATTTCCTTATAAGATTTTCGAATGATACCCATTGTATTTTGTGATGTTACCACTACGACATCAGCCCCTGCCTGAGTGTGTTTCCAGCTATCTTTACCCTCCGTATCAAGTTCGAAATCATGATGACTATGCTTGATTGTTGCGACTCTGAAACCCCTGACCTTTAACTCCTTGATGAGTTTTACGATAAGGGTTGTTTTTCCACTATTTGATATGCCCGCGACTGATATAATTGGTATTTTAGATTTCATAATAAGTAAATTATAAAAAATAGTTTTTAAAAACAAACTAAATTCTGATGTTTATAACTAGGAAAGCGTACAGGATTTAACCTTGACAAGTATTTTTTATTGAAGTAAACTTTTATTGATTTGGCTTGTAAAACGCAATTACCAAAATTGAACATAATCATTTTGATTAGGAAGTAAACTGAAAGTTAAATTATGGATAATACTGAAAAGATACTGGACAGGAGAGAACTCTTCAAGGATTTATTCTCCTTTGTTGGTAGAAAGGCTGCGGACTACGCCACAAAAAGGGTAAATCGCGTAATGCCAAAGACGAGATTCCTAAGACCCCCCGGCGCTGTTGAAGAGAACGAATTCCTTTCTTTATGCACTCGTTGTGACGAATGTATAAAGGCATGTCCTGCAAAGGCTATAAAGAGATATGAAGGTTTATCGGATATTGCATTAGGCACGCCTGTTATTGTCCCGAAAGAAAATCCGTGTGTTTTATGCAATGGTTTGTTGTGTATCAGTGCCTGCAAAGAGGGTGCATTAAAGCCAGTTGAAAATATAAGCAATGTAAAGATAGGTGTTGCCAGCATAAATAAGTCACATTGTTTCGCATGGGAGGGGCAGGATTGTCAGCTTTGCTTTATTAAGTGCCCTTTACAGGGAGATGCGATATATCAGGACGATGGTAAGCCAGTAATTAATAATGAAAAGTGTGTTGGATGCGGAATTTGCGAGTATACGTGCAATACTATAAATAATACATGCGCTATTAAAATCGAAGTTGAAAGATAGGGGTTCCAATCTTAATTTGAATTTGTAAAAGGGGAGTATTATGCAGGAGTGCCAGGTTCCGTTTACGTGTGAACTATGTGAGAAACAGTTATCTTGCCAGCTTGACCAGATAGAACATAACAAGTGGTCAATTGCTCAACGGATGAAGGAAATTACGTACAAGATTGTAGTTATGAGCAATAAGGGTGGTGTAGGCAAGAGTACTGTAACAACGAATCTTGGCGTCGCACTGGCACGAAAGGGTTACAAGGTTGGGATTGCCGACGCAGATATACACGGTCCAAACATACCCAAAATGCTTGGTGTAGAAGGTAAAAGACTCAAGAATAGTAGTGGCGGTGTATTACCTCTGGAAGTGTTACCGAATTTAAAAGTGGCATCCCTTTCCTTTCTAATTGAAGACCCATCCATGCCTGTTATCTGGAGAGACTCTGCAAAATGGGATTTTCTGTGTGAGTTGATGGGGAGTGTATGCTGGGGCAATTTAGATTATCTTTTAGTTGACCTACCTCCTGGAACTGGTAATGAGGCAATTTCTATAATAGAGCTCATTGGAAAAGTAGATGGTTCTGTGATTGTTACAACACCGCAGGAGGTCGTTTTACTGGACGTAAGAAAGGCTGTTTTATTTTCTAAAGACAGCAACGTACCTGTTATTGGAATAGTCGAAAATATGAGTGGTTTAGTATGTCCGCATTGTAGTAAAAATATTGATGTATTTAAGACCGGTGGCGGCGAGAGAATTTGCAGAGAACTTGGCGTTGATTTTCTTGGTAAAATACCTTTAGACCCAGGGATTACAGAAAAGTGCGATGATGGCAGGGCCTTCGTTGACGCCTCCCCGGATTCAGATGCAAGCAAGGCATTTAATGAAATTGTTGAAAAGTGTGAGCTGTTTGTTAAGACACAGAAAGAAGTATTTGACGAGGTTACTGTATACAGAGAAGTTCCTTTCCTGGGCAAAGTACCAGTGGATCCAGACTTTTTGAATGATCGGACAGGTCGTTAATTTGAAAATATAGAGGGGCATATGTTTAATTTTTAATAGAACAAATTGTAGTTTATTCCCTTCCCTAATATATTAGCGGTATATCCTTCCTGTTATGTTATGACAATAGGTTTGTAATATGTTTCGTTCAATCAAAAACAAATTAATCTTCCTGTTTTTAATTGCCGTTCTCACCCCCTTGTTAGTAATGCGACTTATTGCTTATCCTTCCGCACAGAAAGTTATTCAGGAAACAACAGTTAGTAACCTGCAATTAATAGGCTCAAAAAAGGTATCGCAGGTTAAAGATTGGTTAAGCAGGGTGAAGATGAGTGCAAAGCGCATTGCTGATAACCCAAACATCGTCGAAGTAGTCAGTTCAACAAAGATAGATACTTCGGTTATTTCTGAGCTGCTTTCTTGTTTATCACAGGAGTCTTTATTCCACAGATTTATGATTAGTGATATTTCAGGGGCTATAATTGCATCTATTGATGACAAGTTGATAGGGTTAGATATATCCGACTTGGAATGTTTTAACTTTGCTATTAAAGGGAAGACATATGTTTCAGATATTGTTCCGTCTACATTTTTTGATACGGATGAATTCGGAACCAGGTCAGTAAAATTACCCACCATGTATGTTGCTGAACCGTTGTGGGGCGAAAATGGCAAGGTTGCTGGCGTAATGGTGTTTGAGGTGAATTTATCTACCCTGAATAATGAAATTCATGAAACGAGATATGGTGATAGTTATGATATTTATATGGTCAACAGACATGGTGTGATGATTACCGAATCCAGCTTTGTTGAACAGTTAAGAAATGCAGGATTGATTAAAAGAAGGACAACGCTGGAATTGCCTGTCATTGAACCTAAAAATAAAAATTTTACAAAAGGTGTTGCCGCTTGTTTGAGCGGTATTAATGGATTTGATGCGGAAGGCTATGAGAATTATGTCGGGAAAAAAGTGATGGGTGTATGGTATTGGATTCCGGAACTCAAATGGGGAGTTATTACAGAGATTAGCGCAGATGAGATATCACTAGCAATGAGTAACCTGAAGAATCCATTTACGAAGATATTTACATATTTGACTATTACAGGGATGGTTCTGGCAGTAGCGGGTATCGCATTTGCAATTTTAATTGGGCAAAAGATTGCAAATCCTATTGTGAAGTTAACTGCTGCTACAAGAAAGATGTCTTCGGGTGACTTATCCCAGCGAGTTACAGTAAAAACCAGGGATGAGTTACGGGAGCTTGGCGATGCATTTAATGTAATGGTTGAATCTGTACAGGAAAAGACATCTAAATTACAGGAAACGACAAATTTCCTAAACAGCATTCTGATTAGTTCGACTGAACATTCGATAATTGCGTGTGATCCAGACGGGAATATACTTGCATTTAACGAGGGCGCCAGAAGGATGTATGGGTATGAACCTGAAGAAGTGATACGGAAATCCAATATAAGCATATTACATCCTAAGCCTGATGTTTTGGCGGGTAAGGTCAAAAAAATACTTGAAACAACATTAGCTGCGGGCAGATATAAGAACGAGATGCAATTAATGCGAAAGAATGGAGAACAATTTACTGGTTATAGTACTTTCACAATCAGACAGTCTATAGGGGGTAAGCTTACTGGTTTTGTGGTGATTACAAGGGATATTACTGAACAGAAATTATTGGAACAGGAACTTTATAATTATACAGCGCACCTTGAAAGTATTGTTGAAGAGAGGACGAAAAAACTCAGGGTATCAGAAGAAAAATATAGACGTCTTTTTGAAACAAGCAAAGATGTTGTGTTTTTTTGTGACCCTGAGTGTAACTTTATAGATATTAACCAGGCAGGGGTTGACTTGTTTGGTTATGAATCAAAAACTGAGATACTGAAATTAAATTTATCACAAAATTTATTTTACAATCCAGACGAAGGTAAAGCAATAAAGGAGATGGTATACAGGAACGGTTTTATTAAGGATTACGAGGTTGAATTAAAGCACAAGGGTGGGGTTAAGGTGCCATGCTTGATGACAAGCAATTTAAGGAGAGATGAGCGGAATAACGTTATTGGCTATGAAGGGATTATTATAGATCTAACAGAGAGGAAGAGGGTAGAGCAAGAAAAGGATATATTAAATAACATTAATAAGTTTCTGGCATCAAAACTCGATATTAGAGAAGTTTTTAAAACGCTCAGCGAAGAACTTAATAAGGTTATTGATTTCGACCGTATGAGTGTTACCCTGCTTGATGAAAAGAGGGAAGAATTTATAGTATTTGCCGTTTCAAAAGATTACGATCGTTCTAAACTTGAAGAAGGCATACACTACTCTAAGTATGGAACACTCGCAGGAAAGGTTGTTGATGATGGCGAGTTTTATATGGTTGATGACACATCTCGGGGTTCATTTTCTACGGATATGATCCTGTTTAAAGAGGGCATAAAATCACGTATTGCATTCCCGTTGATATATAAAGGTGAGACTATTGGAAGCGTTAACTTTGGAAGTAAAAAGGTTAACAGTTTTTATGGTGGGCAGGTATTTGATTTTATTAGTAAGATTACGCCTCAACTGGCTATTGCAATTGACAACACTCGTCTATTTGATAAAATTAAAGAATCTGAGGAAAAGTATAGAAATCTTGTAGAGGATATAGAAGATATAATATTTAGAATGGACAAAGAGGGAAGATATTTATTCCTTAATAATGCATTACAGAAAGTAACAGGTTATTTTCCTCAGGAATACTATGATAAACCTTCTATAGCTACTGATATGATTCATAAGGATGATGTTAATCCTGTTAAAGAGGCGATACAGAAAGTTCTTGCGGGTGAATTAAAAGTTTCAAAGGATTTGGAGTACAGAATTTATTGTAAAAATGGTAAGGAACTCTGGGTCTCTCAAAACATATATCCAATTAAAAACAAGAATAGAAATATTATAGGCGTTGAGGGAATCATAAGGGATATTACTGGTAAGAAAAAGATAGAAGAACAGATCCGCCGCTCAGAACGTCTTGCTTCAATTGGAGAATTGGCAGCCTCAATTGCTCATGAGATCAGGAACCCGCTGGGCGCTATCTCAAATTCGGTGAGCATGTTGAAAAGAGACCTTGCCTTGACGGGGGACGACAAGAGATTATTTGAAATGGTTGTTGAGGAGACAGCCCGTTTAAATAGTATTATAACTAATTTTCTTACTTTTGCGCATCCCGCTGAATATCATTTCATCAAAAGTGATATTACTGAAATTATTGATGAAACTTTATTTTTGCTGGAACAGGATGCAAGGTTTAATAAAAAAATAAAGATTATAAAACGTTATGAGAACAGTGTTCCCAAAATATATTTGGACAGAAATTGGATAAGGCAGGTTTTTTGGAATTTATTGGTAAATTCGGTAGATGCCATGCCAGGAGGCGGGAAAATATTCGTATTAGTCAGAAAGCCCAAAGTACCCGAAAACAATCAATTGGAGATTGTAATTAAAGATACTGGCAGTGGGATTCCGCCTGAAATAATAGGAAAAATATTTGAACCGTTTTTTACTACAAAGAAGACAAAGGGGACTGGATTGGGGCTTCCAATTGTTCACCGTATTGTAGATAATCATGAAGGTGTGATAGATGTGAAGAGTGAGCATAATAAAGGAACGGCCTTTACAATTCGGTTACCTTTAAGAAATAAAAAAGTTAAAGTTGGTGTTGTATAGGATTTTTAATTTATGTTCAACATTCTGATTGTTGAGGATCAAAAGAATATGAGAGAATCCCTCGCGATTGCGTTTAAGAGGGCGGGTTATAATGTTGATAGCGTCGAAAACGGAGAGAATGCCGTTAAACTTCAGGGGGATAACCTTTATGATTTGGTTATGTTGGATCTTAAGATGGAAGATATGGACGGTCTGGAGGTACTTTCTCACATCAAACAAATTAATCTTGCAACTGAAGTTATTGTAATGACTGCGTTTGGTACAATTGATAGTGCAATCGAGGCGATGAGAAAGGGCGCATACGATTACGCCACAAAACCTTTTCAGTTAACTGATATACTTTCAGTGGTCGAAAGGGCGTTGGAAAAGAAACGTCTTACCGATAAAGTTGCAAATTTACAAAGAGAGATTAAAGATAAGTATAAATTTGATGGTGTTGTAGGAAATTCTCCGGTAATGATGCGTGTATTGAATATTCTTATGGAATTAACAAACAGCGAAAGCACAGTTTTGATTACTGGCGAAAGCGGTACAGGGAAGGAGTTGATTGCAAGAGCAATCCATAATAATAGCAGAAGGAGTAATAAACCTTTTGTTGTTGTCAATTGTGGAGCTTTGCCAGAAAGTTTGCAGGAAAGTGAGTTGTTTGGACACGTTATTGGCTCTTTTACTGATGCGGTTAAAGATAAGAAGGGTATTTTTTTAGAAGCGCAGGGTGGCACACTTTTCCTGGATGAAATTGGTGAAACATCGCTATCAAGTCAGGTTAAACTGCTTCGTTTTTTACAAAACGGCGAGATACGGCGAGTGGGAGATAATAAGCCAATATTCTTGGATGTTCGCATAATTGTAGCGACAAATAAAGACCTTGATGAGGCAACGAAGGGTGGAACTTTTAGAAAAGATTTATTTTACAGGCTCAATGTAATAAGGATTCATTTGCCGCCGCTGAGGGAAAGAAAAGAAGATATTCACGTTTTGGTAAATTATTTTGTTAATAAGTATTCAAATAAATTGGAAAAGAAACTACCTGAAATAACAGCAGATGCGATGTCATTACTCATGAATTATTCATGGCCTGGAAATGTCAGGGAACTGGAGAATGTAATTGAGAGGGCTGTAACTCTTGTTATGGGCGACAGGATCGAGGCATCTGACCTTGCATTGCACGATTCTCTAGAAACAGATAACATTGATGTTATGATGGAGAATGGTGGCATTCGCGCTGCATTGGCACAACAGGAGAGGAAGACTATAATAGAATCTTTGAGAAGATATGCAGGAAATCGTAAATTAGCTGCAAGTAATTTAGGTATTTCTACTACAACTCTCTGGAGAAAGATGAAAGAATATCACATCATACCTAAAACTAGTTATAATACCGAAAATACTTAATACTGCTAATAAAGCTAGCTGCACTTATTAATCCAGGTAGAGAGAAATAGAAATCAAGTAAGATAATATTCCTTAACGTTATTTTATAGTTTAAAGGTTTGAATAGTGAATACTATTATAGATAAATATTTTAGGAAAATAAATCGTTTAAGAATATCAGTAACCGAACTCTGTAATCTACGATGTGTTTATTGTAGGCCAGAAGATGGTATAGAACTTACACCTCATAAAGATATTTTGACGTACGAAGAGATTGCAACTGTTGTGCGGCATGCTGTTAAATTGGGAATAAAAAGCTTTCGCCTTACTGGAGGAGAACCGCTTTATAGAAGAGATATTGAACGACTGTTGTATTTGCTTGGAGGGATAAGCAGTATCGAAGACATGGCAATAACTACAAACGGTATTTACCTGAAGAAATTTGTGAATATTCTAAAAGAAATAGGATTATTCAGGCTCAACATTAGTCTGGATAGTTTAAGCGAATCGAAATTTGAAAGGATTACAAGGGGCGGTAAATTGCAGGACATCCTTGAGGGAATAGAAGAAGTTTTGGGGATGGAGTTTAAAAATACAAAAATTAACGTAGTTGCAATGAAGGGTATTAATGACGACGAATTTGAAGATTTTGCAAGGCTTACATTGGAACGTGACCTTGAAGTCAGATTTATTGAATACATGGCAATGAATAAAGCGAGTCTTGTTTCTGAGGATAAGTTCATTCCCACGAATGATATTATTGATATTATAGAGAATAACAATGAACTAATACCGCTCCCTCCATCGAGACTTGGTAGTGGCGCTGCAAAGATATATAAGATTAAAGGCGCCATAGGTACGCTGGGTTTTGTTTCTGCAGTAAGTCAGCCGTTTTGTAATTCTTGCAATCGGCTTCGTTTGACTTCTGACGGTAAACTTCGTTCCTGTTTATTATCTGGCGGTGAAGTTGACTTGAAGGCAATTCTCAGAAATAATCCAACAGAAGAGACAATTACTGATGCGTTTCTCTGTGCAGCAAATTTAAAACCACCTGTACATTCTGGCAAGGGGCATGTAATCATGCATCAGGTGGGGGGATAAAAAAAGATTATTTTATCATTCTTAAAAAATGACAAAATTAACACATTTTGATGAACATGGAGCATCCCGCATGGTTGATATAGGTAACAAAGAAGCTACCGAAAGAATCGCCATCGCCCATGCGAAGATTACAATGAAACCTGAGACATTTCTTCTTGTTATGGACAAAAAAATACAAAAGGGAGATGTGCTTGAAGTTGCAAGGATTGCAGGTATTATGGCTGCAAAGCAAACCCACAGTCTCATCCCAATGTGCCATCCACTCAATATAAACAGTGCAAAGATTGATTTTACCAATAATTCAAAAGATACAATTTACATCGCATCGGAAGTCAAGGTTAACGGGAAAACAGGGGTAGAAATGGAAGCCGTCACCGCAGCCGCTATTTGCGCTGTAACGATATACGATATGTGTAAATCTGTAGATAAAGGGATGGTGATAAGCGACATCCACCTCGTAAAGAAATCCGGTGGAA
>MHYY01000163.1:10814-17653 GCA_001830285.1 Planctomycetes bacterium RIFCSPLOWO2_12_38_17
AAAGAGTGGGACGTTTGTGTTTGGAGAAAAAACAAGCTAAGCGCCTTTCAATATTCTTTGCGCTAATTCACTGGGTAAACTCGCTTCTGTGATTTTCTTTGATGCGGTTTCTGTATTATAAGAGACTCTTTTAAAACAAATATGCCTGGAATCTGAATCAAATACCACATAACACGCCTGAGGATTCCCATCTCTTGGCTGCCCTACTGAACCCACGTTGATATAGTATTTCCAGTCTTTATTCGTTTCAATGTCAAAGGACGCTAGCTTATTGGTTGACGCTTTTTCGATGAGCATGAGCCTCATATCATAATTATCCGCCGGCATTAATACGGAGGCGTTTACAGTTCTAATTTCCTTTGTATAAATGTAAGCCGCAGGTCTGTGTGTATGGCCGCCAAAGGTTATTTTTGAATGTAGAGTTGCATATTTTAGTACGCCCGCGTTCTTGACGTAGTCATAGCCCTGCGGATAAGCAGGTGTGCTATGAACGATCTCAAAGCCTTCCCTACCAAATTTCATTCTTAATGAAAGATTTTTTAAGAATTTGAAATTTTCGTTTGTTAATACATGCTTGGTCCATTCAGCAGCTGTCTTCGCGATTGGGTTCATTTCAGAAGTAAGCGATGGTTCGTCGGACGCCTCCTTATCATGATTTCCTGCAATCGTAATACATCTTTTTTCCAGTAGCACAAGAGCTTTTAGCAAGGTTTCTGCTTGTGTGGAATCTGTGTATGACTGTGTAATAATTTTATTAATGTGTTCTAGGGTGACTTTTTTCCTGCCATAAATCAAATAACGTACAATATCACAGCATTCGTTTGGGGATGCCCCATAGCCGACGATGTCGCCTGCAATAAGTATTCTAGCAATTTTATCTTCCTTTTCTGTTATTTCTTTTAGTACAGCCAGTAGTGCTTCAATATTTCCATGTATATCCGAAAAGATAATATTTTTCATAACATTTAGTCCGAAATTGTTGTCAGATATTAAGTAATGCTTTTTTTAATTCATCTGCAGATTGAATTCTGTTAAAAACATTCGCTTCCAATAATCCATTTATGATTTCTACTAGTTTCCCTGGTATTTGGTCATTTGTTTGGGATGGTGATACCTTTTCTGATAGCCATAGTTTTTTTGTTAGAACCTGGTACAGTATGAGTCCTACGCAATATAAATCAGTTCTTCCGTCTAATCGAATGGTTGAAGATATCTCTTCATAGTGTACTTTTCTCGGTCGGTCTTTTAAAAATGTGAGCATTTGTAATTGTTCCGGAGACACATACTCTTTGCTAATCCCCTTGATTAAGCCACCCTTTTTTATAGATAATTCGAAGTCAATTAGGTGAACTAAGCCTGTTTTCTGGCTTAGAATGAGATGACCCGGTTTTATGTCACAATGAATATAATTTTTACTATGAATGTACTGCAAGGGGTCGCAGACATTTATAAACAATTTAATAATTTCATTAATGGTTTCGACATTTCTGGCATCTTTTTTTTCTAAGTATTCTACAAGGTCGTATCCATTTATATGCTGTAGTACAATATAGTTCTGCTTTATTAAGAATTTCCCATCTCTGAAAAGTTCATTCTGTCCAAAATCATAAGCAACAGGTATTTGGATATGATTAAGTTCCTTTAATAAGTAATATTCTTCAGAAAAATCAAAGTCTGGCGAATATTTTATTCCCTTTTCTTGCATGTTAGCCAGAACTGCGTAATTAGATTTGTGTAAACTTGCCTGGCATTTGAAATCATCAAATTGATATTTATTGATTCTGTACATAAATTTCTATTATACAAAATTTGAAAATTTGTGAGATTATAGCGTAAGTTATGTATAAGACAAGAATTTTAAATATTTGTAAGGGAGAAAAAGACATTTTAAAATGCCATTGGAATTGTTGCGATGGTTGAAAAAAGCCTGTATATAAACATATTGTGAAAAGTTATAACCAATTTTAAAGTTCCTGGTTATGTTTGGGTTTAAAGTATAATTTGAATTGCCATGCCAAATTTTAATAAAATAATGGGTAGTATTTTGTTTAAGATAAGTTGTAAATCTATATTGTTTGGTAAATAATGATTATATAGAATACAAATACATTACTTCTAAATTGTATGCAAATTTGAATTGGAGTAATAATTGCTGCTTTTCGAATAGTTTATATTAATTATTCATCTTTATATTATACTGATTCTAAAATTTTTTTAAAAATATGAGGAGGTGTAAATGATATAAAATTTGTAAAAATAGTGTAATTTAATATTGTAATTAATTTGCGTAACATGTATTATTTTGCCATAAGAGGGATAGGATATGAAACGTATTTCAATTAAAATTAAGACTACAGTGTTATTGTTTTTAATAACAATAGGGATATTTGCATATAACCTTGGTATTGTTGAAGCCGCCGACCCAAATGGTAGTATGACCTATACCGATAGCATCGGTGGGTTGAAATATTCTATAAATTTTATATGGGCATTGTTAGGTGCATTTTTAGTTTTTATTATGCAGGCAGGTTTTGCCTTCTTAGGGGGATTTTTAAGACAAAAAAATATGCTGGGTTATATGGCGCACTGCTTCATTGATTCGACGTTCGGCGCCATAGTATTTTATCTCTTCGGTTTTGCCTTGATGTTCGGCGGTTCAAAGTTGTATCCTGGGCTTGAATATGGTAATTCGTTTGCTGGTTGGGACGGCTTTTTCCTCACGGGCAGGTCTTACGATGTTCAGACAATTATGTTCTGGTTGTTCCAGATGGTATTTGCTACAAAGGCAGTTTCTATTATTGCAGGCGCTGTAGCAGAAAGGATGAAGTTTACAACTTACTTGATATATAGTTTCCTGATGTGCGGTGTGATTTATCCTATTTATGGCCACTGGGTTTGGGGCGGTGGCTGGTTAAGTACACTCCAAATTGGTGCTGGAGTTAAAGATTTTGCTGGTTGCGCATGTGTGCATACAATAGGTGGAATTATGGCATTTATGGGTGCACTTGTACTTGGTCCTAGAAAGGGAAAATATAATCCTGATGGGACACCCAATGCAATACCTGGACACAATCTTGTATACGTAGTTATTGGTACGCTTATACTTGCATTTGGGTGGTTTGGTTTCAATGCAGGCAGTACGCTTGCAGCAACAGATTTGCGTATATCTGTAATTGCAACAAATACATTTATTGCTGCAGCAGCTGGCGCCACTATAATGCTATTTGTGACCTGGGCAGCAACAGGTTATGTTGATGTTCTTTTTATTTGCAATGGTGCGCTTGCTGGTTTAGTTGCTATTACAGCGCCTTGTGCATATGTTGCGCCGTGGGCTGCTGCCGTGATTGGATTGTTTTCAGGATTGGCAATGAGAGGCGCAGTGTGGCTTGTTGAATGCAAATTTAAAATTGACGACCCCCTTGGTGCCGTAGCCGTTCATGCAGCAAATGGTATTTGGGGTATGCTTGCTGTTGGTATCTTTGCCGATGGCACATATCAGGGAGTAACGGGCTTAATTATGGGTTCTGGCTGGCAGTTACTCGCACAGTTTATAGGAACAGTTGTAGCTATGGGTTGGGCATTTGCCTGGGGTGCGGCGATCTTCTTTGCACTGAAATATACGATAGGCATACGAGTGTCTGATCTTGTAGAGTCTGATGGTGTGGATATCCATATCCACGGTATGGCATGTTATCCTGTTGAAGAAGGTTTCATTGCTGCTTTAACTGGAGAAGCAATGATTGATCTGAAACAGGAAAAAGAACAGCTATCCCTACTCGAAGAGGCAATGAGTAAAGATGCGGGTCGGGAAAAGATATATTCAGACAAGCTCGGCCGATGGGTGTATGCGAGACCCAAAACAGAGAAAAGCAAGAAGTAAGAATTTCATTTAATGTAATTAGACAGTACTCAATTGGATGGAGGTTTTTCATGAAAAAGATAGAGGCAATAATCAGGCCAGAAAAATTTAATATAGTCAGAGATGCCTTGACTGAGCTGGGTTATCCTGGTATGACCGTCACAGAAGTTAAAGGTCATGGCAATCAAAAGGGTATAAGTGAAGTATGGCGTGGAAGAAGGTATAGGGTTGATTTGCTTTCAAAAATCAAAGTAGAAATTATAGTCAAAGATTCAGATGTAGAAAAGATAGTTAACACTATCATTAATGAATCTCAGACAGGTAGTATCGGTGACGGAAAGATATTCATCTTTAATGTAGAAAATGTTTTCCGTATTCGCACGAAAGAGACAGATGAGGCGGCAATCTGAACCTTGTGCATAAGTTTTATGCTGACGTTGTCTCAATTCAAAATGAGACAACAACAGCTATTTTTTTGAGATAATTGAAGAGACATCTATTTATAATTTTAAGCGTAGGGTTTTTAGTTTGCTTTTCAAGGAACTTGCTTGCAGGTGACCCCAGCGGTGTTAGTACTTATTCTGACAGTATTCAAGGATTGAAATTTTCTGTAAACTTTGCATGGACACTGCTTAGTGCTTTTCTTGTTTTTAATATGCAAACAGGTTTTACATTCCTTGGTGCTGGTTTTGTGCAAAAGAAGAATACCCTGAACTATATGGCAATGAGCTTTATAGATTTTTGTATAGGTGCGTTGATTTTCTGGCTTTTTGGTTTTGCGCTCATGTTCGGGGGATCCAAGTTGGCGCCGGGACTTTCGGATGGGAATCATTTTATTGGGTACAGCGGTTTTCTGTTACTGGGAGATTCGTATGATGTCTCTACTTCGGTGCTATGGGTATTTCAAATAATGTTTGCCGCCACTGCATGTACAATTGTTACTGGTGCCGTAGCAGAAAGATTCAAATTTCATGCACACGTAATTTATAGTTTATTTTTGTGCGGCGTCCTTTACCCTATTTTTGGTCATTGGATGTGGGGGAAGGGATGGTTGCAAACGTTGCCATTCGGTGTGGGTGCAAGGGATTTTGCAGGTTCTGGGATAGTGCATGGGATGGGGGGCTTGGTTGCTCTTGTGGCGGCATGGATGGTGGGTCCAAGATACGGAAAATACAATCCGGATGGGAGTCCAAATGTTATTCATGGTCATAACCTCACTTATATAGTGATTGGCACACTTATACTTCTCTTTGGGTGGTTTGGTTTCAATGCGGGTAGTACGCTTGCTGTAACTGAGCTTCGCGTTTCTATCATTGCAGTAAATACATTTTTATCTGCAGCTGCCGGCGCAGTTAGTTTGTTGTATCTTTCTTTTTTTATGACCAAAAAATCAGATGTCATTATGGCCTGTAACGGTGCACTGGCTGGCTGTGTAGCAATTACAGCGTCGGGGGCTTATGTCCCACATTGGGCAGCGATTGTAATTGGTATTATTGCAAGTTTGATAACAAGGCTTTCATTATATTATGTTGAAAGTAAATTAAAAATTGATGACCCTGTTGGGGCTGTTTCAGTTCACGGGGCGAATGGGTTATGGGGCTTACTTTCGGTTGGTATTTTTTCTGATGGTACATATGGTGGTGTTAAGGGGTTAATTACAGGTTCTGGGTGGCAATTATTAGCGCAATTTATTGCGTGCGTTACATTAATGGTGTGGTGCTTTGCTGTTGGATTTGTATTCTTTTATATTATGAAAAAAATGTTTGGTTTAAGAGTACCAGTTAACATCGAACGCTCAGGAATTGATGTTTATGAACATGGTACAAGCTGTTATCCAGGTTTTTGAGTATATATTTTTTCTTCTGCAACGATTACATTGAAAGATAAATAACTATTACAGCCAATAATATTAAGTTCAATAACTTGGAATTTAATACTAGGTTTGGTTTAGGCTTTCGATATATTTTTTCCCTGCTTTATTCTGCTTTTTCATATCTGTTTTATGATTTTTAATACTTCGCCTTAAGCTAGAAGCTATTGAATTTATTGAGAAATAAATTTAAAGTTTTACTTTTTTGTGGCTACGGGTTTTGTTTTAGCTGAATTTGTTTGGATACCTTTGGTTTAAATCAACCAAAATTCTGCTCGCAAATTTTGTGCTAATAACTGTTTTTTGTTGTAAAATAAGTCATAACATATTAAAAATTAATAAATTATATAATTGTTGGTTGTTTTATTAGTTCATAGGCATACAATCTGCTGAAAATTAGAAACATTTTGACTTTGACTTTTTTTGAAAATAGTATATATTTTAAGGTTAATTATTATGCAGTATTGCGTGGTTCTTTATTTTTTTATGTCAAAAAAATCCAGAATAGTATAAAATACGCAAATCACCTATTAATTGCTGATTATATTTTTTATTATCAAAATGAAACCTGATTATAAATTTTATGTTTATTTTGTTCTGACAGTCTGCATTAATATTTTAGTATCACTTCCTTTATTTTCAGAGAATTATATTGTTAATGGACTTTTATGTGAAGAACCACAATTAGCAGATATTAAAAATAGTATTGTACGTCGAGAGTCTTTGGTTGTTAAAGATGGCAGAGTTTATATTAAAATAATGCTCGATGAGGGGGCTAGAAATATTGCAAATCATAATAGATACAAAGAAATATCATACTTACTGCCAAAGGAAGTGGTTTATGACGATATAAGTAAATGTATTTTTTGTTATATGGATGATAAAGAGTTTGAGATTGGAAGGATAAAAAATTTCCTGGGTTTTATGCCTTATATTGCACTTACCGAGTTTGTCAGGATTGCGAGTTCTCCAACAGATGCAAAGCTTTTAATATCTACAGAAAATGAAAATATTCGAAAGACTGCAGTTCATTCGGATGAAGGCATGGAAATAACTTTGGGAAGAAGATGTGGACAGTGTCATATTCTTGAATACATATATTCTCATAAG
>MHYY01000164.1 GCA_001830285.1 Planctomycetes bacterium RIFCSPLOWO2_12_38_17
GAAAAACTTGAAATCCTTTTGTATAAAAAGGCGACAAAGATTGTTGCCGTTACCAATGGAGTTAGGGATAACATTGTTTCAAAGATTGCCTGTCAAGACAAGGTAACGGTGATAACCAATGGTGTGAATGCCGGGATATTTTCCCCGCATCCGGTAAACAGGTCTCTGGCTGAAAGGCTGAGAATTAGTGAAAACAAGTTCATAGCCATATATGTTGGAACGCTTGGCCTTTTGCAGGACTTACATTTAATAATAGCCTGCGCTGAAAAACTAAGAATTTATAAGGATATCTTATTCCTGATTGTAGGCGGTGGGGCAAAACGTGATGAATTTATTGGTATGGTTAAAGAAAATAACCTTACAAATGTGAGGGTCATTCAACCTGTCCTCCATGCGGAATTATGCGACTATATCAACCTCGCTGATATTGGTATAAATGCTAATACGAATCATCCCCATAATAACATGGCTATTCCGGTCAAGATGTTTCCCTATATGGCTTGCGCCAAGCCTGTACTTTTGGCAAATGTAGGGGAAATTGCCAGTCTGGTTGAGAGATACAATGTAGGGATGTGTGTGCCGCCGGGCGATGCCGAGGCATTTACCAATGCGATTTTGAAATTTTATAATAACAGGGAATTATGTAAGCAGTGTGGTGAGAATGGATACAGATTAGTTAAAGAAAGGTTTTCTATGGATAATCTTGCACGGGATTTTTCAAATACAGTTCTTAATAATTAAAAAGTATATGACAGGGTGTTAATATTACTATAATAAATACCCAAAAATACATAGTTTCGTTTCTTGATAATTCCCAAAAAGAAGCAAATAATGCATGAGATATAAGCTAAAATGGCATAAGATAAATTGGCATTTTGTTTTTTAAGCTCCGTCAGGAACAAAGTATGAATAGAAATCAAGATATTAAGCATAAAAATAAAGCACCAGAGGAGCGCAATATCAGTTTATTCAGGCAAAAGGATATTGTTCGTTGTGTAGTAGAGACAGGTTAAAGCCTGTCTCTATATTATGAAAATATTTGTAAAGTGTAAAAAAGGATTTATATGGATAAAGACAAATTTATTGGTCTAATAGGTCTGGGTTACTGGGGTAAAAACATACTCCGAAATTTATTTGAGCTTGGAGTACTGCATACTGCCGGCGATGCAAGTCATCAGATAATTTCAGAGCGAAGCAAGGAATTTCACGGTGTTAACTATATCACTAAATTTGAAGAGATGCTCAACAATAAGGATATAAAGGCGGTTGCCATAGCAACGCCGGCGGCAACACACTATGAGTATGTAAAACAGGCGTTGCTTGCAGGTAAAGATGTTTTTGTTGAGAAACCGCTTGCCCTTACAGTCAAAGAAGGGCAGGAGATTGTGGATATCGCAAGCAAGGGAAAGAGGGTGTTGATGGTCGGACATATCCTCTTGTATCACCCGGCAGTTATAAAACTCAAGAAAGTTATAGCATCAGGTGTGTTGGGGAAGGTGGAATACATTTATTCTAACAGACTTAATATCGGCAAACTCAGAACTGAGGAAAACATTCTGTGGAGTTTTGCGCCTCATGATATATCAGTTATTATCGCGCTTCTTGAAGAAGAACCTGCATCAGTAAAGGCATTTGGCGGCGATTATCTGAATAAGGGCATTTACGATACGACAATGACCACGCTTGAATTCAAGAATGGTGTTAAGGGCCACATCTTTGTGAGTTGGTTGCATCCTTATAAAGAACAAAAGCTGATAGTAGTGGGCTCAAAGGCAATGGCTGTCTTTGACGATGTGAGTAAAGAGAAATTGTTTTTATATCCTCATAAAATAGAGTGGAAGGATGGCAAGATTCCTATTGCGCAAAAGGTTGATTACGAGGTCATACCGGTGGAAGATGGTGAGCCACTAAAACTTGAATTACAACATTTTATCGATTGTGTGCTTCAAAGAAAAACGCCAAAGACGGATGGTAATGAGGGACTCCGTGTATTGAAGGTGCTGGAACAGGCAGAAAAAGCCCTTGCCTTACGTAATCTGTTTGTAGCCCCTTACTTTGCGCACAAAAGTGCTTGTATTGACGAAGGGACTCAGATTGGCAGGGGTACAAAGGTATGGCATTTTTCACACATCCTTAAGGGGTCAAGGATTGGAAAAGACTGCATTATTGGGCAGAATGTGGTAATAGGTCCTGCTGTGGAGATAGGAGACAGATGCAAGATACAGAACAATGTGTCTGTATATAAGGGTGTAGTTCTTGAAGATGAGGTCTTTTGCGGTCCTTCATGTGTTTTTACAAACGTGTACAATCCGAGGGCTTTTATCGAAAGAAAGCATGAGTTTAAAAATACGCTTGTGAAGAATGGGGCAACCATTGGCGCAAATGCAACGATTGTATGCGGCGTTACAATCGGCAGGTATGCAATGATAGGCGCAGGTGCGGTGATAAAGGCTGATGTCCAGGATTACGCCATTGCCGTGGGCGTTCCTGCAAGGCGGATTGGATGGGCATGTAAATGCGGCACAACATTAAAATTCAATGGCAATCACGCCGTGTGTGCATATTGCGGGAATGAGTACAGGATGGAAAAAGAGTCTATCGTGCCAATCAGGGAAGAGTGTGAAAGAATTAAAAATCAAAAGTAAAACTGCGGGATGTAATTTATAAGACTATGAAATCAGACAATTTAATTTTTGATGTACTAACGGTAGGACCGCTGGAGGTAAATTGCTATATCATTGGTTCTAAAAAGGACAAAACAGCCGTGGTCTTTGACGCAGGCGGGAATCCTGAAGATATTCTGAACAAACTAAGAAAATACCACCTGACGTTGAAATTTATTATAAACACACATGCCCATTTCGACCATGTGGGCGGGGTAAGGGCTTTACAGGATGCAACAGGCGCAAAATTTATGATTCATAAAGACGAGGTGCCGCTTTTAAATTATCTGAACGAACAGTCAGATGCCTTCGGTTTACCCCGAATTCCCATGCCAAAGGTGGATATTACATTTTCTGATAATGAGGAATTGCAAATAGACGGTGAGGTTATAAGCATCATACATACGCCGGGACATTCCCCCGGCAGTTCATGCTTTCTTATAGATAATGCGGTATTTGTTGGAGACACGCTCTTTGCGGGTTCTGTCGGCAGGACAGATATTTACGGCGGTTCTTATACTAAAATAATTAACTCAATAAAAACACGCCTGTTTACATTGGACGATAGCGTAATGGTGTACCCAGGCCACGGCTCTTTTACAACAATAGGGCATGAAAAACAACATAATCCGTTCTTCTAAAGCTGAATATTATTCTGAATTAGGTATGCAAAATATTAAGAAGGTATTTATTATAAATGATATTATGAAAACAATGAAAACCTGGATATTTACCCGTTTACAAGGAAAAGATTGTTATATATTCACAACTCAAAGAGTTTGAAGGAAGAAAAATGAGAAAATTAGTAGAAATCAAAAAAATATTAGCATCCAATAAAGAGGAACTGAAAAGAAAATACAAGATTAGAGAGGTAGGAATTTTTGGGTCTTTTGTAAGGGGGGAGCAGAAGAAAAGAAGTGATATAGATATACTCGTTGACTTTTATCAATTACCAGATCTTTTAAAATTTATAGAAATCGAGAGATATCTTGAGAAACTTTTGAGAAAAAAAGTTGACCTTGTTGAAAAAAAGTCCATAAGACCGCAGCTAAAAGATATAATTCTGAGCGAGGTAATTTATATATGAAACGCAGCTATAAACTTTTCATAGAAGATATAGCAGAATGTATAAAGAAAATTGAAGAATTTGTTGGTAATATGGATTTTGAGGAGTTTATGAACGATGATAAAACTTCCAGTGCAGTTATTAGAAAACTCGAAATAATAGGTGAGGCAACCAAGAACGTGCCAAGAGAAGTTAGGCAAAAATATAAAGAATTGCCATGGAGCGATATGGCAAGAATGAGAGACAAAATAATTCATACATATTTTGGAATAAACTATAAAATCGTTTGGAATGTGTTAGGAAAAAGATTGCCTGAGATTAAACCTGAAATTGAGAGGATACTAAAAGATTTGGAGAAATAATATTTTTGGTAAAAAAGACAAGCCTGCAAGACTATTTTGAACTCCGGAATATTTGCAATTATGTTCCTGCCAAGACGCGTTTCTTTACGCTGGACGATAGCGTAATGGTGTACCCAGGCCACAGCTCTTTTACAACAATAGGGCATGAAAAACAACATAATCCATTCTTTTAATATGGAAGATTATAGAGAAAAGATTAGCAAATTTATATCGTTCTTTAGTAAACAACTGGATATTATTTGCAATGCTAAATTTTCTGAAAATGAAAAACTCTATAAAAAGATACTCTATATAGGCGTAATAGATGCGATTTCCAAGCCGGTTTATCCAAAAGAAGGAAATAGAAAAAGATTTGTATCTTTTGTTACGCAATTTTCTGAATGGAAGGATTGTGAGAGGATTAGCCTCACGCATTTGGCAAAATTATTAGAAAAAGTTCCTGATACTGAAATTCCAGGATTACGAGAGTTTGTCCATTCTAATTTTAACTGGCGGGAAGGAGATACAATTTACTTAGATAAAGATCCTGATTACAGCACTATTCTTAATTTATGGCCAAGGGATAAAGAATCTTTGAAGCAAATCGGAGATGTTGCATTTGAGTCTTTGACGCATGTTCGTTTATTCTATAAATATCGGAATAGTCTGATTCATGAATTGAGAAAACCAGGTTACGGTATGGAATACGAAGATGACAATTCACCATTTTACCATTCTATGCGTTATCTTAACGACAATAATAAAATCACATGGGAACTTGTATATCCGCTAGGTTTCTATAAAATAATTTGTGGTACATTATTAAAGAAGCTTGAAACACACTGCATTAATAATAGAATAAATCCGTATAATTCTTACACATTTGGAACGTATTTTATTGATGAATTAAACGCATAAAAAGCCAACAGTGTAATAACACTATCTTTACTTTCTTCAAAATATTGAGCGTGGATTATATTTGCAAATTATAAAATCATTAAACCTTTAATGGGGTGAGAAATATGAATTCGGTTGAGGAAATAAAGAGTATATTGGCAGGGTTAAAAGAGGAACTAAAGAAAAAATTTAAGGTTAAAGAAATAGGAATCTTATTAGAAAGGCAGTATTTCTTTTTTATCAAAGGTGAATCGAACTTTATGTTCTGATTCATAAAAATTGTTATCTTCCAGAAGTATATTCTCACCAGAGGTTAAAATATGATACCTGTACACTCCCCCGATAAAATCCCGACTTATAATTACGCCCTCATACTGACCACCCTTCTCTATCTTTGCTTGATGCGGTCTGAAAAAAAGAATGGCATTACCTGCTGAGCGTCCTTTTGTATTACAATCTAATTCACCCCAGGGGGTTAATACTCTGTCTTTCCCCAATACTTTTATATTTATCATATTTGATTCTCCGATAAAATGAGCTATGAAGGGTGATATAGGAGAATTATAAATTTCTTCTGGCGTC
>MHYY01000165.1:0-6731 GCA_001830285.1 Planctomycetes bacterium RIFCSPLOWO2_12_38_17
GGCGTTTGGAAGTCGCACCGATAAATTGAAAATTATCGGCAACAACACGAAGTGTACTCCTCTTTTGTCCATCTTTTGTTTCCCACTGATTGAATTGTAAACGTCCCTCAATAAAAATTGGATTTCCTTTATTGAAATATTCACCTACAATTTCAGCTCTGCGCCCAAAAATACTAACATCAACGTAACACACATCTTCCTTCTGTTCCCCAGTTTTAGCAGTCCAAGCCCGATTGATCGCTATTCCAAAGCTTGCTACAGCTAATCCTGTAGATGTATACCTCAACTCCGGGTCTCGGGTCAGATTTCCCATTAGAAATACTTTATTAAGACTTGCCATATATAACTCCGCTATGTATTATATAGCAGTAAATTTAAGTACACCTCAAAATATAAAAGCGGTCGAGTACCCGCTTAAATAACAAAGTTGTAATATTATATAACGAAAATATAGGGTAACTACAATGTATGTTAGTGTATCTATGACCCTTCTAGGTATTTACAGGACCAACGCCTTCCACAAGCAATTCTAACGCTTCCATTTCCGGTATCTTATCTGTAACCTTCTCCGCCGTGCTACTCACACCCATCTGAGACAAATCCTCAATTTTATTATCTTTTACAATCAGAAAACGAATAATAGAATCAACAAATTGAAAGTCTCTCTTTATTGTAGTAATAACACTGCTTTTCGCATTGAAATGTATTAAAAGATATGTCCCTCTCCTATGCCCTTTAATTTTATATGCTAATTTTTTTTCACCCCACTTTTCAGTTTTAATGATCTCAGCGCCATTTTTTTGTAAAACAACGTGGATTTGATTAACCACATTATCCCACCCAGTAATGGCGCGTTCATTATCAATTAAAAACAAGCCCTCATACATTTTCAAATTCTTTTCCTCCCAATTATTATATACTAATACATAAAAAATTACATCTCAAAGATTAATTTAATTAAATTTATTCATACATACCTCGATACCTTCGAAAATCCATGTTCTTAAAGCCAGGCAAGCCCTTTCGATGGTTTCAGCAATTGTTCCCTCTTCTTCTTTTGAAAATGAAGAAAGCACATACCCACTTGGGTCTTCAGCCTCAGGATGTCCTATTCCTACCCTCAAACGAGAAAAATCAGTAGTTCCCAAATAAGTTGATATGGATTCCAAACCTCGATGCCCACCACAACCGCCCTCACTCCTTAAACGTATCTTTCCCAGCGGCAGATCCATATCATCACATATAACTAGAATATTTTGCAAGTCACACGTATACATATCTACAGCCTCTTTTACAGCCGGTCCACTAACATTCATATAAGTTTGTGGCTTTAATAATACAACTTCTTCATCATTAACCAGTTTCTTTGAAAAAAAAGATTTAAATTTCTTCTGAGTAAATTCCATTTCATGCTTCTGTGCGAAATGGTCTATTACCATAAACCCAAAATTATGCCTAGTTTTTATATACTTCTCCCCAGGATTACCTAATCCTATAATAATCTTCATTAATAAACGCCAGATTAAGTCTTTTTCCCTGTTTCTGGCGGCGCTTCTTCCTCTCCCTCTTTTGGTTTCTTGGTTATAACCTCAGGCTCAGCAAGTAATTCTTCTTCAGACACTGCCTTTTCTTCAACAACATGATGCACAGATGCAACAACCGCCTCAGGATCAGATACATAGTGAATACCGTCTAGTAATGGTAATTCCTTAACATGTAATGACTTTCCAATTCCTAACTCAGATATATTCAATTTTATCTTTTCTGGAATTACTGTTGGAAGACATTCTACCTCAACATCTTTCATAACATGGGTTAATACACCGCCTTCTTTAACTCCAACAGACTCACCAGACAATTCTATAAGGGTTCTTACTCTAACCTTCTCGTTTAAATCAACCCGAGAAAAATCCACATGGAGTATGCTATCCCTAAGGTTGTCATATTGTACATCCTTTATAAGAGCGGATTCTTTTTTATTATCAAATGTTAAAAAAACCATCCTTGCCTTGGCGCGTAATATATGCACAAAATCGTCTTCCTTTAAAGAAAGCATAACATTATCTTGTTTGTGCCCATATAAAATGGCTGGAATCTTTCCAGCATCCCTTAGCTTTCTGACAGCTTTACTTCTTTTAGTATTTCTTTTTTCTGTTTTCAATTCTAAAATCTTCATCTATTAATTACTCCATATAAACATAAAATTATTAAACAAACAGAGAACTTACAGACTCATGCCTGTGAATTCTCATAATCGCATCTCCTAATAGCCCGGCAATGGATAACACCTTGATTTTATTACCCAGCCCCCGTGCTTTTTCATTTAGAGGAATTGTATCCGTTACTACAATTTCTTTAATTGGTGCAGTAGATAGCTTTTCAACCGCAGAACCACAAAATACAGGGTGCGTTGCACCAACGTAAATATCTTTAGCACCCTTCTCCTTTAATACATTAGCCGCCTGTGCAATCGAACCTCCTGTAGCAATCAAATCGTCAATCATTACGACATTTTTATTAGCTACATCCCCTATTACAAATCCTATCTCAGTCTCCTCGGGTCCAACCCTTCGTTTATCAACAATAGCCATTTTTATTCCCAATTTTTTTGAATAATTCCTGGCTAACTTTATACCTCCAACATCAGGAGTCACTACCACCAGATCATCGGACTTTATTCTTTCAAAATATTTCGAGATTATCGGAAAGGCGAATAAATGATCAACAGGAATATCAAAAAACCCCTGAATCTGAGCAGCATGTAAATCAACTGTGAGTACACGATCAGCGCCTGCTTCTGTAATAAGATTTGCAACCAATTTTGCAGTTATAGGTACACGTCCCTCGTCCTTTCTGTCTTTTCTAGCATATCCATAATAAGGCAAGACAGCAGTAATGCGCGCTGCTGATGCCCTTTTCAAGCAATCTATAAATATAAGCAATTCCGTCAAATTTTCATTAACAGGTGAACATGTTGGCTGTACCAAAAATACATCTGCACCACGAACATCTTCATTTACTTTCAGGTCAATTTCACCATCTGGAAAGCGCCCTACATAGGCATTGCCAAGCTGAATTGATAAATGCTCGCAAATCTTCTTTGCCAACATAGGGTTTGCATTTCCAGCAAAAATCTTGAAATGGTTAATCTCTTCAAGTCTTCTTTTTTTATCCATTTTTCCCCTTCTATGCCAGAAAAACCAATATTTACATCATATAACAAATCTTTATATCATCGCCTATTCTTGTACCTGATTTTAAATAGGCAAATGGCCCTATACTGCATCGTTGGCCAATAACAACATCTTTACAAATATATGTAAAAGGATATATTTCCGTCCCTTCGCCTATTTCAACATGATTCTCAATAAATGTATTTGGCGTATCAATAATAGTTACACCTCGTTCCATTAATGAACAGATTATTTCTTCGCTTCTCAATTTATTTGCTACCGCTAAATCACGTTGATTATTTATTCCCATTACTTCAGCCGTGTTTTCACTAACAATATTTTCTATCTTTTTCCCTTTATTATATAAAATTGATATAACATCTGTAAGATAAAACTCACCTTTTTTATTATGTGGTACAATTAAATCTATTCCTTCAAGAAGAGACGATACTCTAAATACATATATACCCACATTTATTTCTTTAATTTTCAACTCATCTGTACTTGCCTCACCACTTTCAATAATTCCTTTTATACACCCTTTATAATCTCTAGAAATCCGCCCATACTCTTGTAGATTATCCAGATAGGCTGTCAATATTGTTACATCTGCATTTGTTTCAGCATTTTTAACAAGCAACCTTCTTAATGTCTGATCTTTAATAAAAGGGGTGTCTCCATTCAATATAATAATAGTATCGGTTGAATCAGTAATAAGAAGATGTTTCGTAGATTTTACAGCATCTGCAGTCCCTAATTGCTCCTTCTGCTCTACAAACTCAACCGATCTTCCTTTAAGACATTCTTTTACGGCTTCTTTTCTATCTCCTACTATAACAATAATTCGCTGAATTCCAACATTATGTAAAGCTTCAACAACGCATTCTAAAAGTGTCGTTCCGCATACCTCATGTAATACTTTGGGTTTCAAGGAACGCATCCGCGTCCCCTTCCCGGCAGCAAGAATTATTGCAGTAGCTAATCCCATTTCCTATATTCACAAAAACACACAAAACTCATCAATCCTGTTTATCGTCATAAAACAAGTGGCTACCCGGGGAGGACTCGAACCTCCAATGAGAGAACCAAAATCTCTAGTGTTACCATTACACCACCGGGTAGCATCCATTAGAAAATATTCTTAAACTACCTAACCACTATATTCAACCAATCAATACAGCGCCTTTATCAGCAGATGTAACACACTTTGCATATCTGGATAATAAACCCTGTTTTACTTTTGGTTCAAGTGGCATCCATTTTGACTTACGTTTTATTAACACCTCTTTAGAAACATTCAAATCTAACTTTCTACCAGGAATATCTATAACTATTTCATCACCATCTTCTACGAGGGCTATAGGTCCACCCACCATCGCCTCTGGTGAAATATGACCTATACATGGCCCCTGTGTTCCGCCAGAAAAACGTCCATCAGTAATTAATGCGACAGATTCACCCAAACCCATACCTACAAGCGCTGCAGTTGGAGATAACATCTCCCGCATTCCAGGCCCACCACGAGGGCCCTCATAACGAATAACCACAACAGTACCTCTGTTAATTTGCGAACCCATAATAGCTTTCATGGCTGCTTCTTCACTATCAAACACCTTTGCTATGCCTTTAAACTTCATCATCTTTTCTGATACAGCACTCTGTTTAACCACTGCACCATCAGGTGATAAGCTCCCATACAATACAGCAATACCGCCTTCCTTATGATACGCCTTCTCTTTCGTCCTTATTACATCCTCATCATAAATTTCTGCTCCATTCGCAATCTCTTTTGTACTCTGTCCACTAACAGTTAAACAATCATTCAAATCATCGGACAGCCTTTTCATAACAGCAGGAATACCGCCTGCATAATATAAATCTTCTAATAAATATTCACCGCCAGGCTGAAAACTTGCTATATGAGGGGTTCTGGAACTGATTGCATCAATCAATTTTAAATCAATTTCAACGCCTGCCTCTCTTGCTATAGCCGGAATGTGTAAACAGGAATTCGTTGAACCGCCTAATGCCATATCAACAATAATAGAATTTTCAAATGCCTTCCTGGTCATTATCTTTCTTGCAGTAATATCCTTTTTTACAAGCTCCACTACCTGCTGACCGCTTTTGTATGCAATCCGCTCTTTTTCCGAAGAAATAGCTAACGACGCTGCACACCTAGGCAGAGACATACCCAAAGCCTCAGACACGCAAGCCATTGTATTTGCTGTATAAAGCCCCTGACATGAACCTGGACCGGGACATGCCTCCATTTCCAGGCATGACAGTTCGTTATCGTCTATTTCTCCTTTAAGTCTCCTTCCAACCGCCTCAAATGTATCTTTTACCAAAGATAACTTACGCTTACCCAAGCGACCAGAAATCATGGGACCCGCAGTAACAACAATACCCGGGATGTCCAATCTGGCAATACCCATTAACATACCAGGGGTAATTTTATCACAGTTTGTTAACATCACCAAACCATCTAAACAGTGGGCACTGACCACACATTCTATAATATCGGCGATAAGGTCTCTGGAAGCAAGTGAATAACGCATCCCTTCGTGTCCCATTGCAATCCCATCGCAAATACCAGGAACACCGAAAATAAAACTAACGCCACCACCTGCATGAATACCCTTTTCAATTGCCCTCTCAAGCGCTCGCATGTGGACATGACCCGGAATAAGGTCTGTAAAACTACTCGCTATCCCAATAAAAGGTTTGCATAAGTCGTCCTTATTTAAACCAGTAGCGTATAAAAGTGCACGTGCAGGAACACGTTCTAAGCCTTTAGTAATCTTATCACTACGCAATTAATTATATCCCAAAAAACAGTTCAAACATAAATCATTATAACTATATAATATAAAACTGTTTTATTATATCTAAAAGGTTTTTAATGTCAAATTAAAACTATTAGCTCGCTATCTTAAATAGGCATTTTACAGGATTTTACACAGTTACTTAATTACTATCACCACTCAATTTTCCCTTGACTTTCAAATTATATTATGATGAAATTTTATAGTGTATTTACCTACCAAAATGAACTTCTTTATATAAACATGGTCTTAATTAGTGCATGTCTGATTGGTTTGAATTGTCGTTTTGACGGACAATCCAAAACAAACACAACGCTTGTTTCTACTTTAAAAAACACACACTTTATACCTTTTTGTCCGGAACAGCTTGGTGGTTTACCCACACCGAGAAGCCGTGCCTGGATCACTAATGGTGACGGTAATGATGTGTTAGCTGGAAAGTCAAAGGTAATTAATGAAGCAGGAACCGACGTAACGCCTCAATTTATAAAAGGTACAATTGAAACTGAAAAACTGCTCACACTCTTTAATATAAAAAAGGCATATCTCAAGAGTAAAAGCCCATCGTGCGGTATTGGAAAAATTTACCACGAACAAAATTTAGTAGACGGCAACGGAGTTTGTTCCAGTATGCTAATTAAAAAAAATATCGAATTAATTAATGTTTAACTACATCCCAAGGAGATTTTATGGCTCGTATCGAAGAAATTGAATTGCCCCAAATTAAAAA
>MHYY01000165.1:6743-10589 GCA_001830285.1 Planctomycetes bacterium RIFCSPLOWO2_12_38_17
TAGACGACTTTATAATTGGACATTACACTGGGCGCATACCCCGCACGGAGCCATTGCCCTTTTTGCGTTAGCCTTTTGTGAATCATCATTCTTCCCGATACCACCAGACGTACTATTAATGGCACTTGCCTTTTCGATTCCAAAAAAATCTTTTAAATATGCTGCAATCTGCTCAGTAGGTTCTGTTCTTGGTGGATGCTTTGGTTACTTCATTGGATATCAGTTCTTTGAATATATTGGACAACCAATCCTTAATTTCTATGGTATAACGGAAAAATTTAATGTGATTAAGGATAAATATAGTGCTAATGCATTTGCTGCTGTAGCTATTGCGGGGTTTACGCCAATTCCATATAAAGTCTTTACAATTGCAGCAGGCGTATGCAAAATTAACATCTGGACATTTATTATTGCCTCTATCGTTAGTCGTTCTGGAAGATTTTTTATAATAGCAACTCTTACTTACATTTTCGGAGCAAAAATCAAAGATTTTATTGATAAATATTTTAATATAATCTCCATTGCCTTTGTAATTCTGCTAATTGCGGGCTTTTTCCTTGTAAAATTATTTAAATAGGTGAACATATATGAAGCAATTATTTATAACGAATTTCCTGCTAATTGCTATACTATTTCCCTTTACAATTAATGCACAAACAGATATAAAACCTACATGGGAACCGCAGGTAGCGGGGCGTTTTTACCCGGCGACGGAAAGCGTTCTAAAAGATCAGATTAATATATTTTTCAAAAACGTTCCAAAGCAAACCATTAATGGCAAACCAATCGCGGTCATCTCGCCTCATGCAGGGTATCAGTACTCAGGACAGGTAGCGGCTTTTGTATACAACGCCATAAAGAACTGTGGGTTTAATAGGGTTATCGTTTTAGCTTTTCCACACAGAAGTCCTAAGCCTTACCGTGGAGTTTCAATTCTAAATGTAAGAGAGTTTAAAACTCCACTAGGTAACATCCCAGTAGATCATGAAGCCTGTAATCAATTACTCAATTCATCAAGTGAAATAATACAAAACACTCAGCAAAAAGTCATAAATCTTTTTGGAACATATGAGGGTGCTTATCAAGGCGAACACTCTTTAGAAACGCAGTTACCATTTTTACAAATGTCTCTCGTTGACTTTAAATTAGTTCCTGTAATGGTTGGTGTGCTAATAGACGACGATTTTGACCAGGTTGCTAATGCAATAAAACCATTAATGAATGACAAAACTATTGTAGTAGTAAGTTCCGATTTTACCCATTATGGCGAGGGTTTTGGTTATGTCCCATTTAAAAAAGACATCGAGAACAATATTAAGGCTCTCGACTATGGTGCATTCAATAAAATAATTAATAAGGACTTCGAAGGATTTAAGAAATACAAAATGCAAACTGGAATAACCGCTTGCGGAGTACATCCAATTGAATTACTTCTTAAACTTTTACCGGAAGACGCGCATGGTGAAATTCTTAATTACGATACATCTGGACGACAAACGAATGATTTTTCTCACTCTGTAAGTTATGCATCCATAATATTTACAAAACCTTCTAAATCTGGGCATTATGTCCCAGAACCAGGAACACAGGACACACCGTATGTCAGTTTAACTGAAGACGAAAAAATACAGTTATTATCTCTCGCCAGAAATACATTAGAAACATTTATTAAAACGGGAACTCCACCTAAATTTGATATTACAACAAATAAAATTTCTCCTAAACTTTACGAAAAATATGGAGTATTCGTTACCCTTAAAAAGCACGGCGAACTAAGAGGCTGTATCGGACACATATTACCAAAGACATCACTTTTTCAGAGTGTAATTGAAAATACAATTAACTCATCTTCTAACGACTGGAGATTTAATCCAGTTAATGCCACAGAAACACCTGATATCACTATTGAAATTTCCGTACTGAGCCAATTACAAAAAATAAACAGCCCTGGCGAATTTACAGTGGGTAAAGAAGGAATCGTTATCAGGAAAGATAACAATGGGGCAGTATTCCTACCACAGGTTGCTACTGAACAGGGCTGGAGTCGGGCAGAAACCCTTTGCCATCTTTGCAGAAAGGCAGGACTTCCAGCAGATGCATGGCAGGAGGACGGAATGGAATTCTACATATTTACTGCAAATGTTTTCCATGAAAAAGAAAAATTATGATATAATTTTTTTTAAAATATTTATTCACTTGTTATCTTAATTCAGAAGTTAAATTTACTTGGATACACAAGCAAAAAAAATTCTTTTAGAAATTGCACGAAACAGCGTCGAGGCTGCTGTAAAACGAGAGCCTACACCTGATATTTTCTCAGATCTTCCAGAACTTCAGGAAAAACAGGGTGCTTTTGTTACTCTGAAAGTACATAACCAACTTCGCGGATGTATAGGTTCTTTTACTTCGGACTTGCCCCTGTACAAACTAGTATCAGAAATGGCTGTTTCGGCCGCCACCGAAGACCCCCGTTTTACCTTCAATCGTATTAAACCACCAGAATTAAACCGTATTGAAATAGAAATTTCTGTCCTTTCACCTTTAAAGCGTATCAAAAATCCTTTAGATTTTGAACTTGGCAAACATGGAATATTTATCAAAAAAGGGGGGCTTACCGGGTGTTTCTTACCTCAGGTTGCTGTTGAAACAGGATGGAGTAAAGAAGAATTCTTATCTCATTGTTGTTCAAGTAAGGCGGGTTTACCAGATAATGCATGGGAATACGGGGATATTGAAATTTACATCTTCACAGCAGAAATAATCGAAGAAAAACTACACAAGAAAACCTAAATAAAACTTAAAAAATTACTTCTTCCTTCCCTCAACAATACGTCCCGCGTAAAAGACTACACCACCTATAAATAGAAAAAGCACCTCCGTCTTCATAGAATCTTTTGCTATACCAAAATAAAGTGAATAGAAGACAAGAAGGATTCCAATAATTTGTAAAATTCTACCAAAATTCACATCGTTACCCTCAAACAAAATATCAAATTCAGAAAAGTTACAACTGGGAACAATCAAGACGTGTTCTCTAACTATACAAAAAATAACAAGCTTTTATTCAGAACGAAGTTAAACATCTTACTAAACATTATATTCCCAAACACCAAGATTCACTAAATCATTTATTTATATATAAAACAGGTGTTTATTTCCCCATGTTTATTTTATCTGCAAGTTCAATTGCTTTTAACAATCCTTTCGCCTTATTCATTGTCTCTTCGTATTCCCTTTCAGGTACAGAATCTGCCACAATCCCTGCACCAGCCTGTATGTATGCTTCATTGCCTTTTAGTATTATTGTGCGAATTGTAATACACGTATTCATGCCCCCAAAAAAATCGAAATATCCTACCGCACCACCATACGGACCGCGTTTGGTAGGTTCTATCTCATCAATAATTTCCATTGCCCTTATTTTGGGTGCACCTGTTAATGTACCAGCAGGTAGGCAGGCCTTTAATGAATCAAATGCACTTTTATCCTCCCGCAATTTACCACAAACACTCGAAGTTATATGCATCACATGTGAATATTTTTCAATCACCATCTTTTCATCTATACGAACGCTTCCGTATCGCGAGACACGACCAACATCATTCCTCCCCAAGTCTAAAAGCATAATGTGTTCAGCTCGTTCTTTTGGGTCGGAAATCAATTCCTGTTCAAGACGCATATCTTCTACATCATCCTTACCTCTTTTTCTGGTACCTGCTATCGGCCTCACAGTTATATCTTTTCCCTCAACCTTCACCATAACCTCAGGAGATGCCCCGATAAGTTTTAAATTCCCCATCTTTAGATAAAACATATACGGAGATGGATTAACTACCCGCAACACAC
>MHYY01000166.1:0-3500 GCA_001830285.1 Planctomycetes bacterium RIFCSPLOWO2_12_38_17
CGCAGAAAGAGATTACCCTTGGCAAAGAGACGCCTTCAACGCTCCTCGAATAGCCGTAAAGCCCTATATGTAATTTACGCATCCTGCGGCGCGGGACAAACATGGCGATTTCGTTTATCAGTGACGCAAGTTCCTTTATCTGCTCCCTGTATGCAGATGCCAGACGCTCAGTGATTTCCAGCGCAATTTCCTCATCTATGGGAATGGGCACTGTTCTTTTGTGACTATTGATTTTCTCAATAGCGGTTCTTGCCAACCCTTCATTGTAATCGTATTTGAATGCAGATTGTATGGTGAATGTCTGCACGCTTGGAAATTCCCTAAGACATTCGTCCACATTTAAAGGTGTAAGATTGCCCCTGAAGAGGTTAGACCTCAGGCCTAGTATTGGGTATATAGGAATCTTGAGCTTCTCCTGCAGTGCATGTAGTCTCTGTAATGCAATTTTTACTACCAGTATTGCCGGCAGCATGCCGTAATTTAAAGCCGGGTCTGAACGTCCAATAAATACCCTTTGATATGGAAACGGCTTATCTTTTAAGTAGTTCTGTATAATAATATCCGCAGAGAGCATGTAAGGGATGTCTTCAAAAAGCGGAATAACCTCAATTGTTTCCGGCTTGAATTCGCCAATCCACTCCCTTATTGTCAAATTATCGTTTTCAAAGCATCTCCTGTGCTGTTTGCCAACCACAAAGTTGCGATAGTAGTGATACACGCGGTTAATCAACTCGGTATTGGTGGTCATGGGGAGAATGACCTCGAAGATAGGCGGGATGTTGTCCTTTTCTCCATAAAACAGTGCGGCTGTATCATAAGAGCGCGGGGCGCTTTCAAGGGTCTCCAGAAGTATCTTTGCCTCGCTTTTTTCTATTGTTGGATTGGGTACTCTGAGTGTGATGTAGAGGTCCTTGCCGATTCTGTGGTTTTTAAAGAAATTGTCGTAACGTGTGAGCAGTTTTTTAACGACGAACTCGTCCACCTCTTTCCCTTCGCAGTCCCACATCTGTTCGTCGCAGCGCAGGTGTGAGAATACGTAATAAGCCTCTTTTATTTCGTCTTCACCGCTAAAAGATGTTCCTTCTGTGAAGAACGGCATGGTTACGTTATCTGGATGTTGCGTGCTCATCGTCCTTGGTATTTTTCTCATTAATTGCCTCTATTGTTCTAAAAGTTATTGGTTACATATATACCTCATTCATGCGTAGTTGTTTAGTCTGCGCACGTTCTGATTCTACCAGTAAATTGAGGTCATTCAAGGAAAAACGAGAAGACAGGAGTCGTGAGGCAGGAGTAGGAGGCAGGAGGTGGGACGTGGGATAGCTGACAACTGGTCACTGAAGGAGACCCCCCCCGAACCCCTCTTGATAGAGGGGAGATTGGAGGCATGTGTGTTAATAACCCGCTTGTTTCTGGTGGCTGTGTGTCCTTTACCGACTCTTGTTAGAGGGGAGAGGTAGGTTGTTGTGCATGGGGTAATTGTCCCCTATAAAAAGAGGGGACTTCGTCGTGAGCTCAGTCGAACGATTATGGGGTGTGTCCAGAGTGAGCAAATTTATTACTTTTATTATGCATAAATTATTTTTATAATATCTGCTTATTGAAATATTTGTGTCGTGGCAGAGGGGTGACTTCCGCCGTGAAGATTATGTGTGGTTATCCGCGCAAATCTGCGTCTCATAAAAAATTTATATTGTAATAAATATGGAGTATATAAATGTCCAGAGAAAAATTGGAAAACAATAATTTTGATATTGATGAAATAACCTCTCTTATCAACACTGAGCAATATGATAAGCTGGAAGAGGCATGGTTGGGTATTGTAGAGTCTGATAATAAAGACCTCCTGGCGCTTCTCGATGTGGTTGACCAGCTTGCAAGGCGCGAGGAGAGAAAACGCGCCCTTGATTTTCTTAGATTGCTCGTACCCCGTTATAAGCAAAACGGTTTATATCATGATGTATTAACAATTCTTAAAAAGATACTTGAGTATAACTATAGAGAAAAAGGACTGGGGGCAGATATTGCCGAGTGTTTTTTAAATATTTATAAGGAGCGCCCATATACAAACAATGTGGTTGAGAAAGCAGGTTTAGAGGCGGCTTCTGATATATACGGGGCGATAAGAAAATTGGAGAGATATTTTTGTTATGATTGCGGGGATTATGTGTATCACAAGAGCTGGGGGGTTGGTGAGGTGGTTTCTATTGATCCCGATAATGAAAAGGTAAATATAAATTTCGAAAATAAGTTCAATCACAGCATTGCCATGGACATTGCCCCTGATATATTGCAAAAGCTCGATAAGGACGATTTGCTGGTAATGATTTATGCGAGGAAGGATGCGCTGAACAAGATGGTGGATGATGACCCGGTGGGTTTAATCAAGCTGGCATTAAAATATTTTAAGGGGAAAACACTGGTATCAAATATGAGGAAGAGACTGACGGATGGTATTGTACCTGACGAGGCATGGAGTAAATGGTGGTCAAAAACGAAGAAATTGCTTAAGAAGGACCTGTATATAAAAATTACCGATGGCACTTCCACGAAGGCATTGATTGAGCTTCGTTCATCTCCTGCCTCGCACCACGATGATATACTTGAAAACATAAATGACGCTGAAGATATAAACAAGAAGATAGAAATTACAAGGAAGTATATTTCTGATGTAAAAGACATAGAGATACGCAAGGAAACGCTTGGTGAAATCAGGTGTATTTTTACGAAAGAGGCCGATAAATTAAATGAAGCAAATCCTTCCAGGGCGATAGAGTGTCTGTTACTCCTGGAAGAAATGCAGTGTTTACTAAAGGACGATAGCGCAGGGTATAAAGAGCGTATTGAGTCAATAATTAACGGAAACGGTAATCTGCCTGAGCTGGTTGATAAAATAGACCTGCTGGAATATAAAAAGCAAACCCTGCGCATAATTAAAAAGTTAAAATCTGAAAGATGGGCAGAAGAATTTGCTTCTGTCTTTTTTTCTAATAGTGGCAATCTGTGGGAATTTATAATTAAGAAATTTATTAAGTGGAATGAACGAAAAGCCCTTGAGGGGTTGGCGCACAAGGTATTTAATCAATTCAATGCTTATCCGGAGCATTATATCTGGTTTTGCAAGAATGCCATGAATAGCCGTAATGCGGAGCTTTACCAGAATATTGACCAGGCAATGATTTTTAAGCGTCTCATAGAACTGCATGATAACATATACTTTAAGATACAGAAGGGGCGCGATGGGAACCTGAAAGCCATTATCAATAAAATAGCAAAGCTGCTGGAGGACGGAGGAGTTGATTTTGTAAAAAACATATTAAATGATGCCAACGCAGAGAGTGTTTATAACGTTATTTCCAGCAGCAAGGGATTGGAAGATTGGTTTATGATGACTGTTGAAAGTGAAATACAGGCACGCTTCCCTGATATTTTTGGGGAGCGGGGGCAGTTGCCTAAACTTGATGAAAACAAGCTCTACGTTACAAAAGAAGGTTATGAAA
>MHYY01000166.1:3515-10443 GCA_001830285.1 Planctomycetes bacterium RIFCSPLOWO2_12_38_17
TTGACCACCTTATGAATGTGGAATTTGGCGAAAATGCGCGCGATCTGGGTGAGGCAATAAGCCGCGGAGACCTAAGAGAAAATGCAGAATATAAGGCTGCACGCGAAAAACAGGCGATGCTTGTGGAAAAGGCTGAGCGCATGAAAGCGGAATTGCAGAAGGCTGTTGTAATTGAACCGCATTCAGTTGATTCAAACGTTGTATCACCTGGTACAACGGTTACTTTGAGGCAACAGGGCGAGACAGAACTTGAAGTTTATACGATACTTGGACCATGGGATGTTGATATAGATAAGGGCGTCATCTCTTATTTATCGCCTGTTGGGAAGGGTTTGTTAAACAGGGGTGTTGGCGAGACGGTGACGATTAAACTTCCAGAGGGCGAATCTACATATGAGATAATGAAGATTGAAAGTGCGTTGTAAATTATCAGGATTTTACTATGACAATAGTCGCAGGTGTAGATGAGGCAGGTTATGGTCCTACGCTTGGACCTATGGTAGTCACCGTAATTGCCTTTGATGTACCGGATGAAAAAGCCGACAGCTCTTTGTGGGATTTATTGAAAGATGCTATTGCAGACGACCTTAAGAATAGGAAACAGCGACTGGCTATTCGTGATAGTAAAAAATTATACAACACCAAGAAAGGATTAAAACCATTAGAGGAGGCAGTTCTTTCTTTTCTGTGGCTGCGGGATTTAAAAATTAATTCGTTTTACCAGTTGCTGATGGGTTTGTCGTGTTTTAATGCCGATGTTATTGCCAATTATCCATGGTATGCAAATAAAGATTATCCGTTGCCTTTAGTTACAAATTTTTCCGCCATATTAAATCATGTGGATTTGCTAAAATATGCCATGGATAAGCATGGCGTGCGGTTTTGCTATGCGAGCACTTGTGTCGTGACTGTTGGGGAGTTTAACGATCATGTAAGATCATCGGGGAACAAGTCTATTGTTTTGTTTAATATTTGCGCAAGGCTTATTTCTGGTCTATGGAGCGATTTTAGGGGTGATATAAATTTAATTGTTGATAAACAGGGTGGTAGGAATAGTTATTATAGTTTATTGAGAAATCGGTTATCTCTAACAGATATAAAAGTGTTGAAGGAAAGTAATAAGATTTCAACGTATGTAGTGGCTGACGCAGAAAGGAAGATGGAAGTATCTTTTGTGGAAAAAGGTGAAGATACGAGTATGGCAACGGCATTGGCATCTATGTTTAGTAAGTATGTTCGGGAATTATTCATGCGATTAGAAAATGAATATTGGCTTCAATTTATGCCGGATTTAAAGCCGACTGCAGGCTATTATTCCGATGCACAGCGGTTCTTATCGCAGATAGCGCACGTTAAGAAAAAAGAGGCGATTCAGGATAACATTCTGATTCGTATTAAATAAATGTTTTAAACCGCAGAGAATGCAGAGAAGAAAAGAAGATTTAAATCCAAATAGAAAGATTTATTTGATTCTTTCTCTGTGATCTCTGTGGTTAAGGGTTTTAGCAACGAAAGGAGTATTTTTAGGAAGATGGCTGTAAATGTGGCAGTAGTAGGCGCAACAGGCGCCGTGGGTGAGGAGTTTTTAAGGATACTTGAAAGCAGAAAATTTCCAATTAAGGAACTTAGATTGCTTGCTTCAAAGCGCTCTGTTGGTAAAAAGATTAAATTTTGCGGAGTTAATTATGTCGTGCAAGAATTAACAAAGAGTTCATTTCGGGGAATTAAGATAGCCCTCTTTAGCGCTGGCTCGAGTATCAGCAAGGAATTTGTGCCGTATGCCATCGAAAGCGGGGCTGTTTGCGTGGATAATTCAAGCGCATTCAGGATGGATGATGACGTGCCGCTTGTGGTGCCGGAAGTAAACGCGCAAGAAATTGCCAAACATAAGGGTGTGATTGCCAATCCTAATTGTTCAACCATTCAGATGGTGGTTGCGTTGAAGCCGATCCATGATGCTGCCAGGATAAAGAGGATTGTTGTATCAACATATCAGGCGGTGTCCGGAGCAGGGCTTAAGGCTGTTGACGAACTTCAAAAGGAGACTGCAAGTGTGCTTGCCGGCAAGACAGATTTTAAGCGAAACTTGTTTCCACATCAAATTGCGTTTAATGTTTTGCCTCAGATTCCACAAAGCAATGCGTTTCTGCCTAACGGATATACATCTGAAGAGATGAAGATGGTAAATGAAACCCAAAAAATCATGGGTGATAAGAACATCCGCATAACCGCAACAACCGCTCGCGTACCAGTGGTTAGGGGTCATAGCGAGTCTGTAAATATAGAAACAGAGAGGAAAATTACTGCATCTGAGGTAAAAAAGCTTCTTTCAAAGGCGCCGGGTGTTAAGCTGGTGGACGACCCTGCCAATCAAGTGTATCCATTAGCCAATATGGCGGCAGGAAGAGATGAAGTCTTTGTAGGGCGTATTCGTGAAGACGAATCCATTGATAATGGAATAAACATGTGGATTGTGAGCGATAATATTCGAAAAGGCGCCGCCCTCAATGCCATCCAGATTGCCGAGAAGCTGTTGTGATGAACAGGGGGTATGCGAAATATGTGATGCAGGTGTAACGAATTACAAATTTCTGTAAAGGGAGGGGAAAATGCAAAGCACTACGTTAAAGAAAGATGCTAAAAAGGCGATAGATAAGCTATCAGAGGAAAAAGTAAGAGTTGCTATTGATTTCATAGACTACCTCAAAGAGAAAGAAGAAATGGAAGCAACCCTTGAAATACTGTCCAGTCACGAACTTATGGCACAAATAGAGGAGGCGGAGAAGGCTATAAAAAAAGGCAAACTTCATGAGTTTGTTTCTTGGAAAAAAGTGAAACGAAATGTATAAAGTCTTCCCTCACAAAAAAGCAGTCAAATATTATGAAAGCCTTGATGACAAGACAGCAAGAAGGATAAATAAAGCCATCGACGCAATAAGCAGAAATCCACTTGAGGGACTACATATCAAAAGACTGAGGGGAACACATGGAGGGAAATACAGGTATGCAGTGGGAGATTTGAGAATTGTTTATAGAGTTAACAGCGAAGAGAAAACAGTTCTTATTGAAGCGATAGGACCAAGAGGGGATATTTACAAGTAACTTCAAGCTTGAAATAAAATATTGAATTATGAAAGTGACACTTGTGATTCTGTCCGCATCCGTGATGACGAATCCATTGATAAAGGAATCAATATGTGGATTGTAAGCGATAATATTCGAAAAGGCGCCGCCCTCAACGCCATCCAGATTGCCGAGAAGCTGCTATAATAAATAGAGGGTATGCAAAATTCAAGGAAGGAATTAGATGCAGATTGTACACAAAATAGATGACTTTTTATTTACCATCTTCCCTGATCTAATGGGGGGGGGTGATCAAATTATTAGTAAGTTGGAAAAGTATTACACCTACGGACCCTACAAACCCAAAGTATCAATCAATAATGATTGTGTAACCATAGAAATTGACACACCTACTATTCTTTCCCAAGAAACGGATTACAGAAAGACTGTAGCTCTTTGCGAAAAAGGGAAGTATTCAGAAGCAAAGAAACTTTTAGACGATTTAATAAAGAAGAATCCGACTAATTCCGAATATCACAGAATTTACGGTCAAATCCTATCTGATGAAGGCGCCCAAGGCGAAGCCATTAATTCATTAATTGATGCCTTGCGTTGGGATTCTAAAAATGGATGGGCTTTAATAATGATGGGGAACATTTTTGCAAAGTACAAACATGATGTCCCCACTGCAATGAAATATTATAATCAAGCACTAAAAGCAAATCCTAACGACAATATTGCTATAAATAACATCGGAGCTAATCTGATGCAGCAAGGGAAAATTGAAGAAGCAAAAAAATACTTTTATGAAGCGATAAAAATAAATAGAGATTATCCGAATACGCATTTTGCTTTGGGCATGATTGCGGAAATGGAGAATGATTTGCGATCGGCTTTTTCCAGCACCATAGAAGCGATTAAATTAAACAAAAACAAAGATGTACTTTATCAAAATTCAGTCAGACAAGCTTTTGAAATTGCCAAAAGGATTGTTCAAAAAGGAGATGGAGAGAAAATTGTAAAAGAATACCTTCATAAATTGGAATTTGAAGGGGGTGCTGAAATCACGTTAATTGAGGATACTGAAATTCTAACTGCAGCTAAGTTTGAGTTAGATGAGAACTATAATAGAAAAAAACATGTAATTCGCTATAATCCCAATTATCCTGCAGGTGAACATCTAATGATGCATGAACTGGTGCATTTAGAATTAATCATTGAAGCAAGGAAAGATAATTTAAACTTACTTTTTATATCTACACAAGAGCACAAAGCAACATTTGTTAAAGGGTTAGAATCAACCATAAATAAGTTAAAAAAAATGGGCATTTCAGAAGATGCTATTGCTAATTATTGCTCAAGTCTTTTCGAAGGAATGAACAGGCAAATCTATAACACCCCTATTGACCTTTTTATTGAAAACTTAATTTACAATGAATACGCCGAGTTAAGACCGTATCAATTTTTATCGCTGTTCACTTTGATTCAGGAAGGTTTAAAAGCAGTCACCGACAAAAAGATTGTAGATCATTCACCTAAAGACATACTTTCAAAAAGTAAGGTTTACAACATTATAAATGCAATTCAATTTAAAGAATTGTACGGTGTTGATTTAATCAAAGATTTTTATGCTTCACCTACGGAATTAAAGCAGGCGCTAGGCTTTTATGATGAGTATGTACAATACAAAACAGACAGAATTCCTGCAAAAGAATATAAATTGGTATTGCGTTGGGCTAAAGAGTTAAAGTTGGACAAATATTTTGGGTTGGTTAACGAAAAAGGAATATCGCACCAAGCGAACAGATATTGACAACCTTTTAGAATCCATCGAAAAAGACTCGTATGATTTGGAGTCCAAAGACTTCCAAAAACAAAGGGAAATGGACAAGTTCCAAAAGACTCAGGAAGCGATGGGTACGAACATGGCTGTGGTGATGTTTATGGTTGACGCTTTGCAATATTTTGATGGAATACCCAAAGAAGAAATTAACAAAATTGCCTTAGAAATTGCTACACAAGGTGCACAAGGCTACAGACCCGATAAAAAAGATTATGAAATTGATTCCATTCCCGGGAAAATATTTTCAGGCTATCAAATACTTGCCTATTACTATGTGAGTTGGTCTTTGGCAATACCGGAAATGGTTGCACAGCTTCAATTACCTTATGAAGAAGAGTATAAATTGGCTCTAACCATGAGTAAAACAACTGATAAATGAAAGATACACAAGAAATAATTGAAGCATTTCGATAGTTCCGAAGCGAAAGAAATTGGGTGTAATTTCACCATCCTAAAGATTTAACTATGGCAAAAATTAAAGACTTGCCAAAACATAAGAGGCCCAGAGAAAAACTGTCTGAAAAGGGAGCCGAGAATGTAAGCGATGCTGAACTTTTGGCAATCCTTATTCGTACCGGTCGGGCCGGTAAGAGCGCTTTGGATATTGCCAGGGAAACTTTAAAAAAATATCCCCTATCAAAACTTTTGGCCGTCACGAAAGATGAACTGACCGGTATTAAGGGATTGGAAGATGCCAAAGCCATTACTATCAAGGCGGCTTTGGAGCTTGGCAGCCGCGCGGTTGGTTCATTTAACGATTCTCTTCCCATCCTTGATTCCGTGAGAGGCACTGTTGCCCAGCTTGCCGATTTGCGAGGCAAACAAAAAGAATATTTTGTGGTGCTGTATCTCAACGCCCGCAAGCAACTCATTCATAAAGAAACGATTTCTATCGGCACATTGACGGAAACGCTGGTGCATCCGCGCGAAGTATTTGAACCTGCCATACGACACATTACTTCTTCAATCATATTGGCGCACAATCATCCATCAAAAAACACGGAAGTGTCTGATGAGGACATCAGGCTCACTGAAAAATTAATCCAATCGGGCGCGATTCTCGACATTGAAGTGCTTGACCATATCATTATCACCGATGATGGTTATATAAGTTTTAAGGAGAAAGGATTACTTTTTAAGTAAATCCCGTTAGAGAACTTCGTCCTTTTGCCCCGTTATATCGTAAACATCTAACGGGGCGAGCGGTTTTCGCTGACGGTGGCTTTCTCTAACGGGGTAATAAAAACTATGTCACAACTAGAAAATATTGAAGCAATAGAAAAAAGATTGTGGAGCGCGGCGGATACGCTTCGGGCAAACTCCAATTATGCCAGCAATGAATATTTTATGCCGGTTATGGGCTTGGTATTTTTACGCCATGCATACAGCCGGTATTTGGCGGTAAAAGATGAAATCATTACCAGCCTGCCGACACGCGGGGGCAAAACCCCGGAATTGACGAAAAAAGATTTCAGCAAAAAATCTTCTATTTTCTTACAACCCAAAGCGCAATTTGATTATCTGGTAGCTCTGAAAGACAGCGATGATCGAGCCAAAGCAGTTATTGATGCGATGGAGTCTATAGAAGGAGATTATGAAACGCTCCACGGTGTGCTCCCCAAAAAAGAATATCGCGAGCTGGATAATGAAATTTTAGGGCAACTCCTTCGGGCGCTTAATCCTGAAGAACTCAAAAAAGTATCTGGCGATGTATTTGGCAGGATTTATGAGTATTTCCTCACCCAGTTTGCCGATCAAAAAGCACACGATGGCGGCGAGTTTTTTACGCCGGTTTCTTTGGTTTCCCTTATTGCCAATGTGCTTGAGCCGAAAAAAGGCACAATGCTTGATCCTGCCACTGGCAGTGCTGGCATGTTTGTGCAAAGCGCGCATTTTGTAGAAAAACTGCACCAAAACCCTAACGACAAACTAAATTTTTACGGAATGGAAAAAAACGCCACCACCATCAATCTAGCTAAAATGAACTTGGCAGTGCACGGGCTTGTGGGAGATATTAAAAAA
>MHYY01000167.1 GCA_001830285.1 Planctomycetes bacterium RIFCSPLOWO2_12_38_17
CTTTTTAAGTACATAAATTGTTTATTAAAAGGATATCTTTAACATCTTTATATAAGAGGCGCCATACATGGTAGAAAGAAGAGAAAATATAAGAGAATTATTCATTGAAGAAGAAATGAAGGATTCGTACCTGAGTTACGCAATGAGCGTTATCATGAGTCGTGCACTTCCGGATGTAAGGGATGGCTTAAAGCCGTCTCAGAGACGTATCCTTGTTGCAATGAATGACCTTGGTTTGGGCCCTCGTTCAAAATCCAGAAAATGTGCCAAGATTGCAGGCGACACCACAGGTAATTACCATCCGCACGGCGAACAGGTAGTTTATCCAACCCTTGTTCGTATGGCACAGGATTTCAACTGCAGGTATCCATTGGTTGAAGGACAGGGAAACTTTGGTTCTATAGATGGCGACCCTCCCGCAGCCATGCGTTATACAGAGGCGCGTATGACGGAGGCAACAATGGCACTAATGGAAGATATTGACAGGGATACTGTAGACTTTATGCCCAACTATGACGATACACGCACGGAACCTAGTGTCCTTCCATCAAAATTCCCAAACCTGCTTTGTAACGGCTGCTCTGGTATTGCAGTTGGCATGGCAACAAGTATTCCTCCGCACAACGTTGGTGAAATTTGCGATGGAATCGCCATGGTTATTAACAATCCCGACGTTACCATTGAAGAAATCATGAAGGTTATCAAAGGTCCTGATTTCCCAACAGGCGCATTAATATGTGGTACGGAAGGGATCAAGGAAGGCTACATGACAGGACGCGGAACAATCATAGTTCGGGCAAGGGCGCATGTAGAGACAGCTAAAAACGGTAAAAAGAGTATAGTTGTAACCGAAATTCCATATCAGCTAAACAGGGATAACATTATAGAACGCATTGCCGAACTGGTGCAGGAAGAGCAATTAAAGGGTATCTCAGATGTTCGCAATGAAAGCGACCGAGAAGGAAGCCGAATCGTCATTGATTTAAAAAAGGGAGAAGATGAAGATGTTGTTTTGAATCAACTTTATAAACACACCAAACTTCAGGATAGTTTCAGTATAATAACGATTGCCTTAATAAATAACAGGCCAGAAACGCTCAACCTGAAACAGCTCCTGGCTTCTTATATTAATCACAGAAGAGTCGTTATTATACGCAGAACCACCTTTTTACTTGAGAAGGCACAGGCAAGGGCGCATATCCTTGAAGGATTAAGAATTGCTCTTCAAAATATAGATAAAATTATCAAATTAATAAAAAATTCGGAATCTGTTGAGTCGGCACGCCAGGGGCTAATGAAACAATTTTCACTTACTGAGATTCAGGCAAACGCTATCCTTGATATGAAACTCCAGCGTTTAACCGGTCTTGAACAGGGGAAGATTGAAGAAGAATACAAAAAGGTACGCGCCGACATTAAGGAATATCAAAACATACTCGCCAGTGATAAGCTGGTATTGAACATTATCAAAAAAGACGTTCTGGAAATTAAAGAGCGTTTCGGCGATAAACGCCGTACGGAAATAGTGGGCGCTGTTACTGAATTAAATATAGAAGACCTCATCGCAGAGGAAAGCGTTGCAGTCATCATTAGCCATGATGGATATATAAAACGCCTGCCACTTACATCTTACCGCAAGCAGCATCGCGGCGGCAAAGGCGTTACCAGTACAGATATGAAAGAGGGGGATTTCATTGAACACCTATTTGTGGCTTCGACTCATGATTATATACTATTTTTTACTGACCAGGGTCGTGTTTACTGGCTAAAGGTTTATGATGTCCCGCAGATGAGCAAAATGGCCAAAGGGAGGGCTTTAATTAACTTGCTGGAATTGAAGGAAGGTGAAAATGTAACATCCTTGATTCCTGTACGAAATTTCGATGGAAGACAACTGGTTATGGTAACACGCAATGGAGTTATCAAAAAGACCGAATTAAGCGCTTATGGCAATCCCAAGAAGGGCGGCATTATTGCAATAAATCTTGACGAGGGCGACAAATTAATCGGCGTTAAATTAACAAACGGAAAACAGGATATCATAATTGGGACAGCACAGGGGAAGGCTATCCGCTTTAATGAAGAAGATGCCAGGTCAATGGGACGTGTTACACACGGAGTAAAGGCGATCACCCTGAAAGAAGATGATACGGTCAAGGGCATGGTAATTGTGGATGAGAACGCTACACTGCTAACAGTTTGTGAAAATGGATTTGGTAAACGCACCGATTTCTCAGCATATTCTGCACAGCACAGGGGGGGGCAGGGCGTTATAAACATCAAAACAACTGAAAGAAATGGAAATGTCGTTGCATTGATTGATGTGAGAGATGAAGACGAATTAATAATGATTACCGCAAAGGGCATGGTTATAAGGACGCCTGCAAACTCCATCCGTTCAATTGGGCGTAATACCCAGGGGGTTAAACTCTTTTCAGTAGATGAAGATGATAAAGTAGTATCTGTTGCCCGAGTCCTGCCGGAAGAAAAACAAACAGGCGAAGAAACTGAAGAAACGATAAATGCGGTAAAAGACAACGAAGAAACTTCTGAAGAAACCACACAGGAAGAAGATAAAGAGTAAACAATAAAAAAATTTTCGAATATGTTTCAGATAACATTATTGAGAACAGCGCTGAGAATTAACATATCTTAGCAATTTATCTTTGATTTGATGATATTCTTTTTTGAATTCATTAAATATTCGTAAGCGGGAATAGATTGATATTGGTTACCTTTCTTTTCTCATACCATAAACCTGACACGTAATCTTCCCTTAAAATTACAATGAACCCAAAATATCCTATTTCAGTATGTATTATTACCTTTAACGAAGAATCCCGCATCCGCGATTGCCTCGAAAGCGTTAAATGGGTAGACGAGATCATCGTAGTGGATTCCCTCAGCACAGATAAGACAGTAGATATCTGTAAGGAATACACAGACAGGGTATACCAAAGACCATGGCATGGAAATATTGACCAAAAGAATTATGTTATCAGTTTAGCAAAAAATGAGTGGATACTCTGTTTGGATGCAGACGAGAGACTATCACCGGAACTTATTGAAGAAATTAAGAAAGCCCTTTCTAATCCCGGCGATGTTATAGGATTTTTCTTCTCAAGACGCAGTTCCTATCTGGGTCGCTGGATATGCCACGGAGACTGGTACCCCGACTATCAATTGCGACTCTTTAAGAAGGGTCATGGGCAATGGCAGGGCACAAATCCACATGGACGAGTCTACGTAAATGGTAAAACAAGATATATGAAACACGATATTTACCACCTCAATTACAAAAACTTTTCGCACCAATTGAGAACGATGGATAACTATTCAAATATATTTGCTGACGTTATGATTGAACGCGGCAAGGGTTTCAGTTTATCCCAGCTAATTTTCAGGCCACTTTATAAATTCATTAAGGTTTACTTTTTAAAATTAGGCTTTCTAGACGGTTTTCAGGGATTTACACTGGCAATATCCAACGCATTTTATATTTTTGTGAAGTACGTAAAACTCTGGGAAAGATTGCAAGACAACAATAAGAAAGATGCAAACCATTAAAAAAACGTATAATTCAATCTTACCGCATATTTATGCATTCCTTGGGAAAACATATCTCCCATATTATCCTTCAAAAATTTCTATAGAATCAGGGAATCTGTGCAACCTGCGTTGTCCGTTGTGCCCCACAGGACAGCAAGATAAAACCGCAAGAAAAGGTTTTATTACCTTTGATGTATTTAAAAGGATAATTGATGAAATAGGGAAACATCTTACCCTTATACGACTGTACAACTGGGGTGAGCCCTTGCTTAACAAAGACTTACTTAGGATGATTCAATATGCAAAAGAGCGCCGTATTGATATAAAAATCAGCACAAACCTTTCAATGAAGATGGAAGACGAGCAAATAGAGGTATTGCTAAAATCCGGTCTTAGTAAAATATATATATCCTGTAATGGTGCAAGCCGTGAAACTTACATGAAATATCATGTGGGCGGAGATTTTGACCTTGTTATGAACAATATGAAACGATTGAATGCAAAGAAACATGTATTATCAGAATGCCGAACAAGTCTTGTCTGGCTATTCCATGTCTTTAAACATAATCAACATGAAATAAATAAGGCACGGGAACTGGCTGAAAAAATGGGCATTAAAATCAAGGTATCTAAAATGAGACCGGATATGGGAAAAGAGGTATTTGAAACGACACAGCAAGCGATAGAAAGAGATAAGGCGTGGTTACCTGATAATCCTGAATTTTCTGTTATTTCTAAAAAACGCCGCAAACGTATAGGATGTACGCTCCCATGGACAGAAATAATGATTAACTGGGATGGCAACATCCTGCCTTGTTGCGCAGTTTACAGCGAAAAGCATGCATTTGGAAATATCCTTGAGAATTCTTTTGCAGAAATCTGGAACAACGAAATGTACGTTTCTGCTAGAAAAGAAATTTTGGGACGAAAGAATACAAAACATACAATCTGTCACACATGCAAAAGAAGCGGCTACTTGCATGGATAATATATTCCGTTATCATTAAAGTCCGTGCACCCAAATACCATAGGTCATTGTTAGTTCTTTACCGTTATTATGTTGAAAACAAGAATTAAATATAGAGCGCCGCTATTTTGCCGGAGATATCGATGATGAAAAGAATAATTTTGTTAGTATGTATTGCATTCGTTTTGTACTTTTATAAGTCACATACCACATGCGCAGATACTTACAGTGACGGTTTGATTATAGTAAAACACGCTAGATTGCATGTTAAAAGGGTTGGGCATTTTATTCAGTTTAACCATCCATGCAAATTAGAAGAAAATACTATTGCAAATATATTATCATCAATTTATTACAAGGAAAAAGGGCTATTAAAAAGGAAGGGAACGTTCAAGGTCTTTCAAGATGGAGAAATAGAAAAACTTACGCCGCTGATTGTGAAGGCATTTTCAATCGCAACACCAGACAAGGTCGTTTCTACTACATCATACTCTGAACGTGTAATTTTGACTGATAAAAAAAATAATTGCATTATGTTTATTACAGACCATACGCTAAATATAGTATTTAACCGTATTCATTCGTTCCAGACGTACAATGACATTATGTCAGCAAAAAAGAAATATCTTGTAACAAAAGAAAACCCTGCTAAAAAAACCCATAGCCACTTCTGGCAACTATTGCCAACAAAAGAACAACAATTAGAACCAGGCCATGAAAACTGGCTCATTATTAACTTATCTAAATGACTTAAATATCATAAAAATGTTTAAAGTAGTAACTAATCTTGATGACCTCATTGGAGTATTTACTGTGCGCGACATCGTATTCATTGAAGAACAGAAGGTTCCGTACAAAATAGAACGCGATGAATATGACTACTCGTCTGTCCATGTTCTTGGAGAGGATAACGGCGAACCCTTTGCGGCAGGTCGCATACGCCCTGTTGGAGAATATGCGAAACTAGAACGTATAGCAATAAGAAAACAATATCGGGGAAAGCACCTCGGTCATAAACTAACGGATTTCATGTTAGAAACCGCGCGTAGCCGCGGCTTTAAAAAATTTAAATTACACGCCCAGACCTATCTGGTTGACTTTTATAAAAAGCATGGATTTGAAATTATTGGTGATACGTTCAAAGAGGCTGGTATTGACCACTACCTCATGATTCGCAATGATTAAACAACCTGAATATCTCGTGCGTTGTCATGCTGAGTGTAGCGAAGCATCTCGCCTATAAGTTGTTTAAAATCCCTGAACATCAGGGCTGGTTTCAAACCTGCCGCTACACATTCCCCGGTCATTAATATAAACATAATCGTGTAAATGAATGCTATAAAAATTTATGCATAATATAAACATCTACCATTCCAAGTTTTTTATGATTAAATGCCTTTGGTACAATGCCGACAATCCTGAATCCGAGTTTCAGCCATAATTCTACCGCGACAAGATTTGTGCTAACCACAAAATTAAACTGTATTGCAGAGAAACCCAGCTTCTTTGCTTGTTTTACGGAACGCATTCCCATAGCCCACCCAATACCCTTTCTGCGGGCATCAGGGTGAACCATGTATGCCGCATTTGCAACGTGTGCGCCAAGACCAGGTTGATTCTTCCTCAAAATATACGTCCCGAGAATCTTACACTGTAATTCTGCAATGTAGGTACGTATATTGGGCGACATCCACAACGCACGACAATCTTTTCTATTTGATGCAGGATCAAAGGCAAAGGTATCGCCTGTCTTTACTACCCGATGGAAGATATCCCATATATCATCAAAATCCTCATCCCTTGCCTTACGAATTTTTATCATGTTCTTTTCTTCTCACAAGCTATGTTTAGCTAGACGTTCATTAACTACATTAACTGATTTTTTAAAATCAGGTACGCGATTCATCAAGAATGCAATAACCATAGGCTATTTGAAAATTTTGGCTAATCCAATACGCTGAAGCAACAAGGTTTGTGAAAGAAAAAAATTTTCTTTTTTTATTGACTACATACAGAATACGTGTTATATTCCTCTCACTGAATTTAGCAGCTACTTAAGACTTAAGGTAAATTAACACATACCAATAATTCTAAAGAAAGAAGGAACAAGGGGAAAAATAAAAAGGTTTTCTGCAAAAGCAATCAGTTCAAAAGCCGCTAAAATAGGCTTACTTTTGCAGTAAAACAAGGTTGTTTTTCCCAACACACCCTTTCACTTAGAAATTTATCAACGCAAAGAACTTTTGGTATTTCTAGTTATACTCTATCAATGTAACGTTTTTAAGATATATAATTTTTAATAAATAGGATGATATTTATGAATATTCTGGAAGATGAATATAAGAAAACGATTCAAAGCTGCGCGGATACAGTAAAAAACTTTGAGATTGAAAATAGCAATACTGCTCATGCTTCTTATCTTATAGCAACACTTTTTGGAAAAGCCGAATTAGAAATGCGTATATTTACAGGAAGTTTATTTGATAATGTTTATGGTAATGCAGCTCTCAAAGAAGCAGCTATTAAATTTTTAAGCAAATCTAAAGCAATTCTTAAAATTGCATACCAAGACGCTGTTTCGTTTGACGTAATAAAAGAAGGTAATTTCCTAAAAGATATTTTAACTAATCTTAAAGTAAAAGGGCAAGTAACGATATATAATGCGTCCACATTTTGTAAAAATTTAGAGAATCACTTTATTGTTAAAGACAACACTGCCTTTCGATACGAACTGGATAAAACGAAGAGGACAGCAAGAGCGAATTTTGGTGATCTTGACACTGCTAAAAACCTCGTTGAAATTTTCGACCTAATAACTAACAGCTCTGAGAAAGTTTATCCTGTTAATTGATGGAAGCATCCTACCATCTCCGCGACCTTTTACATCTTCTTTGTTTATCATTTGCTGTCGGTGTGGCTTATATAGCTTTGGAACGTTTTAGATATAGCAAGAAAATAGGCAAAATATTTGATGAAGGCATTGCTAATGTACAAAAAGAATTTGCAAAACTAAATTATAATACGGATAGCGTAATATCAAACCTGAAAAAGCTTCGAGAAACCCCTTATAAGTATGGTAGTTCGTTCTTTTTTGAAGCAAAAAATAGGAAAGGAAAAGATACACTATGGGGAACTGATCAATTTTTTGTATTTGGTTCTCTAGTTGTCCTGTTTTTCCTAATTTGTTTTTGTACTGTAAAAACAGATTATTCAAGCCTTTATTTATTCTATCTTATATTTACTTTTCCTATTCTTGCAATACTTTTTACACTATATTTAATCCTTAGCGGTAATGGATCCATCAAAAATGCTCAAAATAACTGTGAAACCGCATTAGATGCTATAATAACACATTGTAAAAAACCTGATGATAAAGTGTGTATTTCGGTAGGTACTTTAAAACAAGCTGTTTTGCGTAAATCAACAGAAAAATCTTAACTCCCTTTCCATCTTGCTTTGGCAGCTTTCTGTGCTATCTCTTTCCGTTTCTTTGCTGATAACTTCTCTGCCCTTGCCTTCCCACCTTTCAATCCCCCTAATCTACCAAGAGCAACGGCGGCAGGATTCTTTTCCGGTTTAAGTTTTGTAGTGACTTCTGCTACAATGTGGGAAGCGATTAAATTGATGTCGGTGAGCTTTTTTTTCTTCTTTTTAATTTTTAGGGATAGCATAACTGATCAAGCATAACAAGAAAAATATTTTTCAAACTGACCCATTTCCCGAATTTTTATCATGTTATTTCCTTCTCACAAGCTATGTTTAGCTATACGTTCATTAACTACATTAACTGATTTTTCAAAATCAGGTACGCAATTCATCAAGAATGCTATAAACACAGATATGAATAAAGTAAAGCCCTCTTATTGCTGGTTTGAATTTTCTTTGCATGAACCCAGAAAAAATGATTTGATTTATTTGTCTTTAACATCTTGATAAGATGCCTTGAATATACTCAATAATTTATTGATGTCAACGATAATATATGAAGGGTATGCGCCATGCACAATTTTAATTCTGACGATGAATTAAAGAGACCCATTATAGAAAGATTTATTAAAAAGATAACACACGGTACAAAGGAACGCATTGAACGTTTTTATGAAATCTTTTCTGCGCGCGGGTTTTCGCTGGAATTCGATAAACATTGCGTAAAAGTACGGCTGAGCGGCGATTCACATAAAGAGGATGGCGAATTCCTAGAGGCATTGCAAAATGTTGATTATAAAAAGAGGTATAATAAGCTTCATCAGGATGCGATTGATAAGCACGATTGCAAAGATAGCAACAAAGCCACGCATATATACTTTGACCATATTGGTACACAGCTATTTGAAATAGACAACGCAAAATATTTAACTGAGATATTCACGCATACAATCCCTATAGACCTCTTCCGTTTGAACTGGGAGCGTGCACGGTTTGGCGAGTTTGAGCAATTTAAGACAGTTGAGCAATTCCCCCCGATACGTGTTTACGACCTGGAACCCTTTATTGCCCGTCTGATAAAATCTATTTCATCTATTGGAATCTCAACCTGGTCGTCATGCGAAGGTCACTGGGATTCACCTGCATATATAGTTTTCGACGGGAAATATCATAGCACATGGTTTCAGGCAATTTTTAATACGGTCATTAAAAAGAGGCTAAATACATTATGCAATTGGGAATGGCTGGGCGAGCGTTGTTCTATAGGTAGTCCAAAAGGCGACTATCTTGAATTGTATCTTGAAATACAGGCTGCAGCGCGATTAATTTACGATAACAGGGTTTTGCTAAGGGATACGAAAAAGCAGGTGTGTCCCCTTCTCACAAACAAACACAAAGGAATGAATAAAAAAGCATTGCTCAAGGTTTTCGAAGAAGGTTTTGAAGAAGCAACAAATAAGATTAGATAACTCACAGCTTTTTTGTTTCACATCAGATATTTCCTTGCCTTTTTCAACTAAAAACCCTTTATAAGATTCTTCGCACCTTATTGTCCCCAAACTAATTCCAGCAACTTTGTGATATTACAATCCTAATTGATTTGCAGAAAAGATTGAAATAAATCCCTGTCGGGGTACTGGGTGGTAATTTTGTTCGTGCGTTTTAAAATAACGTCGGTAAATCCTTCGAAGGCAAGTTATATGCGACAGCAGACACAAGTACCTAAAGCAAATCAGATGGTGGGAAAGGGACGACGACGCACGTTTTCCGACCTGCCTGCAGTTCAATACCAAAAAGATTTTTAAAAGCCGACACGAAATATTTTAATTATATTGTTCGCCTCACCCGGCAGGCTGTTTTTCTTATTATTGCTAATCATTAATATACCTCCATCATCCATGGGATGTCTTCGCTTGCAAAACGGATGGTAGATTCCGTTGCGTAATTAAATTCTTTTCGGAATTGTTCAAAGTGGGATTGCTCCATCCCCGCCAGCATATTAAAAATTTTTTTATCTTTCTCGCTGGTTGAAACCTCAAATGCCTTTTTATAAAATTCGTATGCTCTCCGCTCCGTATCCATGATAACCTTGATTGCCTCTCCAAAGGTTGCTGTTCTGGGCGGCGTCTCGGGTCTTACAATCTTACCTTCTCCTGTTTCCTGTATAATAGGTGTCTTTCCAAATTTCTCGCTATAATACGATAAAAGCATCTCGTAATGCTGTAATTCGATGCCTGCCATTATTTCAAATTTTACACGCGCACCTTTATCTTCCATCTGGAGCGCAAGGTTTGAGTAAAATCTATTTGCCTTTTTCTCTTCGGAAATCGCAGTTTCCAAAACGGCCTTAGCATTGTCCTGCATATTTTAATTCCTATCTCATTTCTTGATTCTGCCTACGGGCATTATGCATAACGGGTGTTCTTCTTCGGGCATCTTCAGCACCGCTTTCACTTCGTCATCATAAAAAGCCCCCACAACCACCGTTCCGAGGTTCAGAGATATTGCCTGCAAGTATATATTTTGTGCCACATGTCCTACTTCCATATGCACATACTGTAACCCTCTCTGCCCGTACTTCCTCGTCATCCGCTCGTAAACTGCAGAAATAACAATTGAAACAGCCCCCCTTCTGACACAGCCCTGTTCAAGTGCGGCAGACGCCAGTTCATTCCGCATATCACCATCGGCAACTTTTATCATTTCATGTCCAAGAGGACGATATCTATAAATCCCTTTTAAAAGATTCATTACATTTCCCGCAACAAGATACACTTCAAGCGGGTAAAGCGCACCGCCAGAAGGCGCAGCCCTATAACCACCCGACTCTGTTATTCCTTGCGCAGCCCAGAGAAGCTGCGAAACATCGGTAAGTGTTAACGGCTCATTCAGATAGTCCCGGATAGACCTCCTGTTCAAAATTGCATTTTCAATTGATATTTCACCATCACAATTAGGTTCTGGCAGTGTTATAATATTTGCGTAATCACTTTTGTGTGCAGTCATGCTAAATAAAATGTACCATTACTAAAAACCCTTTTTATACTCAATAATTTCTATCATTTACCCTTGAACTGCTTACCAATTGAGAATGCCTTACCCAGAAACTTACCCACTCCATAATAGGCGCGAATCTCCGGGGCATAGAAAAACGGAAGTACTTTCTCTACATCAATTGCCCCGTCTTCGCCGAGCACTGATTCCTCAACCTTCACGTCCATAATTTCCCCGATAAACTGTGTATGCAAGCCAATTTCAATTGTATGTTTTAATTTGCATTCCAGAATAAGCGGAAACTCTTTTATATAAGGCGCATCAACAATATCGCTTTTTACAGGGGTAAGTTTCGTGGCAGAAAATTTATCCTCGCTTCCTCCCGAAGCAATCCCAAAATAATCAGCCTCTTTTACATAATTTTCAGAAGGGATATTTATCGTAAAAGCCTTCCGTTCCACAATATTTCCATAAGTATACGTAGCCTTCCTTAGAGAAATTGCAACGCTTGGCGGACTCGAACAGCATAGTCCGCCCCATGCAACATTCATTGCATTCGGCTTCCCAGCCTTATCATAAGTCCCCACAATAAATACAGGGGTAGGATATAAAATAGTTTTTGCACCCAAAGACTTCTTCATGATTATCCTCCATCGCTTTAAATAGTTATTTTTAGCTTTGACTCAAAACTTAAAATGGACACCATTTTATAATATCTATTTCACGATTCACAGTTAATGCGCTATTTCACAATAATTATACGGCTTACGCCATCAAAATATTCTACACATTTCAAAAAGAGATAAAATAATTTGAATGTTTGAAAAAGTGATGTTAAAGTTATTATAAGTTTTGTTTAGAGGGGCTACGGAGAGATTTAAATTAAAAATTACAAACGCACTTCTTTAATAACACAGATTCCATATGCCCGGCGTTTCGGAAATCTTTATACAAGCAAAAAATTAAACAATTATGAAAATCGTTCGGGTCAATTTATTCGCTAACAGTTATAACATTTATATAGACCAGGGTATTTTACAAAAAATCGGAGATATTTTAGTCAAAGAGAAAAAACCAAAAGTGAAACGCATACTAAGAGTTATCGCAAAAAGACATCATTTTCCCATAGGAGGTGAACGGGTGAAAACCTCTTCGTGCAACTCTTAGCTTTGTAATGCAAAGAACTGTCCCATGAGCTTTTTAACACCGCCAATCAACGTAATCATCCGTACGATTGAAAACAAGTGTCTAAACTTTTAATGTCCATAATTCCATGTATCTTGATGAGAAAATTTTTTTTCAAAATGAAGTCTATCAATTCAGAGGAAGTAAGTCAACGATTTGCGGGTTATAATAGTTATCCTGTAACTATACCACGTTTAACAGGCGAATTGAATAAGGAAAGGACGGTTGATATTAGGCAAATTTACTCTATATAAACTAGAACAGCGTAGTTGTCAATTGTATACAAATTTAACCAGATTATTTGGCTGGCTGTAAATTGAATATTTTTATTGCATCCAAAGGATCGATTCTAAATCTGCATCCCCTGCCCTGGAAAAAATCGTGTTTTTCAATAAGGTTTATACCCAGGCTGGTGATAACAAGGGAAAGATTGCTGGCGCTATCGGTAACGACTGCTTCCCCTTTTTCAAACAGACCGTCTTTGCAAAATGGCGATGGAATGCGTCCCATTGACTCATGGAACACAGCCTTTACATCCTTTTTTATCTCAATTTCTGCCCCAAAGGCGTTTTTCGCCCTCAGGTAGGCATCTTTCAGTGCCTGCACCAGCAATTCTTGTGATACCCCAGTTTTTTTCAGCGTACGTAAATCATCATCAATGATTTCCTGTACAGACCGGCTATCGGTCCCCAAAAAACCTTCTTTAGAGAATTTTGATGGCTTCAGATTATGAACCAACCTCTGATCTTCTGGCGATAGTTTCATAAATGAAAATCCCTTTATCTTAAGCAAATTTATCGTAAAAAACACGATCTTCCGTCAAACCAGCTTTTGTCAAGACTTTAATACAGGCGTCGATCATACCCGGAGAACCGCAAAGATAGCCCTCATTTTTTGAACAATCGGGCATGTAGCTCGCTACAACGTTAGTGATAAGACCACGCTCACCCTTCCAATCTGATTCAGCAGGTTCATTGGAAAGTGCTGGAATGAATTTGAACCAGGGAACTTCTTCCTGGAGTTTGGTCAGTTTATCAACAAAAAATAGGTCTCTCTGTGTGAGGGCGCCAAAAAAATAAGTGGTCTTCCGCGTGTTTCCCTTTTCCTTTAAATCGCGCAATATGCCCCAGATCGGGGCCATGCCGCTTCCACCGGCAATAAAGATAATCTCAGCATCGGTATGCGAAAGATGAAATTTACCGTACGGGCCACTAAAAACGACTTCCTGCCCTTCCTTGAGATGCTCAAATACCCAGGTGGTACAAATACCACTGGGGACTTTACGGACCATAAGCTCAATATGATTTTTATCAGATGGGGGCGAAGACATGGAGTAGGCACGCATAACCCGGTCGTGCCCATCATATTCTTCGGATTCAAGCTGAACGTAATGTCCTGCGACAAAATCTATGGTCTTCGGC
>MHYY01000168.1 GCA_001830285.1 Planctomycetes bacterium RIFCSPLOWO2_12_38_17
GCGGCATTTATTGCAACGGCGCTATGTGCAGAGAAACTAGTTTTTCTTTCAAACACAAATGGCATAATGACCGAACCAAATGATGAAACGTCAATTGCTTCTACATTGCACGAAGATGAAGTTCATTTACTAATTCAAAAAAAGATAATTGGCGGTGGAATGCTACCCAAGGCATTAGCTTGCATTCAAGCGCTTAAAGGTGGGGTAAAGAAGGCACATATTATAAATGGATTAATTCCACATGCACTATTACGAGAAATTTTTACGGAAAAAGGCGTTGGAACGCAAATTATTATATAGATTCTTTTCATATAGGTGACATTGGCAATCTGTAATTTTAGAGGCATTAGGTAATCAAGTAATTCTAATGATTTATCTCAAATTGCAATTTTTCATACATAACTTTTTACATTTTAAATTTTAATCAAATTGTTGAAGTTTGTTGTATATAGTAAACAAATTTGTATAATTCAAATAATTTAATTGAACCATTGGCTAAATTCGTTTTTTACCTTTAGAGAAAATAAAATATTAAAGTATGAATACGAAAGAAATTATTGAAATTTACAACCGCTATGTCATACCTAATTACACCAGAAATCCTATTTTACTGACTAAGGGACATGGTGTAGATGTTTGGGATGCAGAGGGCAAGCGGTATCTCGACCTCTTTTCTGGTTGGGCTGTAAGTTTATTAGGACATTGCAATTCAAGTGTAGTCAAGGCAATACAAACACAGGCATCCAAGCTTATACATGCGCCTAATATTTATTACACAGAACCACAGGGTTTATTGGCAAAATACATTTCTGAGAAATCTTTTGGCGGGCAATGTTTTTTTTGTAACAGTGGTGCTGAGGCAAATGAGGCAGCGATTAAATTAGCCCGCATTCACAGTTCGAGCACAGGCAGGTATAAGATAATCACCTTTTCTGATTCTTTTCATGGCAGGACAATTGCTACGGTTTCTGCAACAGCACAGCCAAAATACCAAAAAGGGTTTGCGCCGCTTGTTGAAGGTTTCACCTACGTTCCTTTTAATGATCTGGATGCGCTTAAAAAAGCAGTTGATGATAAAACCTGCGCTATTATGTTAGAAACCATACAGGGTGAGGGTGGTATTAATATTGCCAACAAAGATTTCTTGCAGGGTGTTAGGAAACTTTGTGATGAAAAAGGATTATTACTCATCCTCGATGAAGTACAATGTGGTATGGGAAGAACAGGTAAATATTTTGCATATCAACACTATGACATAGAACCGGATATTATGGCATTAGCAAAATCGCTGGGCGGTGGGATTTCAATAGGGGCGATGACAGCTAAAAAAGAGATTGCAAAGAGCCTTGTCCCGGGAAGTCATGCCTCGACTTTCGGTGGAAATCCTTTAGCGTGCTCAGCAGGGGTAGCAGTATTCGAAACAATTGAGAAGGAGAATCTACTCGAAAATGTAAAGAAAATGGGTAGTTACTCAATTGATCAGTTAAAATTATTACAAAAGGCTCATAAAGTTATCAAGGAGGTACGTGGCGTAGGCCTTATGATTGGCACAGAACTCAACGTAAACGGAACAGAAATTATAAAAAACTGCATCCAGGCGGGTTTATTCCTTAATTGTACGCATGAAACAGTCATCAGATTTATGCCACCGCTTAATGTTAAGAAAGAAAATATAGACGAAGGGTTAACAATACTAAAAACAGTCCTTTTTAACCTTAACTTATGAGAAGAATATATGAAATGTAAAGACCTAATTACAATCGCAGACCTTTTACCATCCGACATTGAAGAGATTTTTAACGTTACCAGGGAACTAAAAGAATGGCATAACAAGGGCTACGATGAAAAATGCCTGAGCGGGAAAATACTTGGAATGATTTTTGAGAAAAGCTCTATGCGTACCCGTGTCTCCTTTGAAGTTGCCATGGCACAGTTAGGCGGTCATGCCATTTATCTCACCCAAACCGATATAAATCTCGGTAAAAGAGAAGCTGTAAAAGATGGCGCCAGGGTGTTGTCGCGTTATGTAAATGGAATAGCTATTCGTACTTTTGCTCAGGAAACAATCCAGGAACTAGCCAGATATGCCACTGTGCCTGTTATAAATGCGCTGTCAGATTCTTTTCATCCATGTCAGGCGTTGACTGATCTTTATACTATCAAAGAAAAGTTTGGCACACTTTCAAATTTAAAGATTGTCTTCGTTGGAGACGGAAATAATGTAGCCAGATCACTTGCGCAAATTTGCGCAAAACTTGGATTGCGTCTTCATATCGCCTCACCAAAAGGATATGAACTTACGCCTGATTTTATTTCTAAAACAAAACAGATGGCTGAAGGGATTGAAACAATACACCTCTATCAAGAACCCAAAGAAGCGGCTGAGAAGGCAAATATTCTTTATACTGATACATGGATAAGTATGGGACAAGAAGCAGAAGCTGAAACACGCAAAAAGGCATTTAGCGGTTTTCAAATTAACAGCGAACTTTTAAAAGTAGCAAAGGATGATGTTAAAGTTATGCATTGCCTGCCAGCCCATCGTGGAGAGGAAATTACGGATGAAATTATTGACGGCACTCATTCAATTGTTTATGACCAGGCCGAAAATAGACTCCACGTTGAGAAAGCACTGTTAAAACTTTTATTAAGAAAATAATACTCAAATAAATGGATTCCTTCTTCCAGTTAAGAAAAATAAAATGAAATTACGCAAAGTTGAGCAGTTTAATATTCATAATGTCCTTCAGTGCGATAAATAAACCTGTCAGATAATTATTTTTCAATATATTTAAATTCATATCCACAGATTTAAATTTAATAATTAATGAACATGAGAGTTGACAACCGTAAACCAGATGAATTGCGTCCCCTGACTATAAAGAGACTTTTTACTAAATATGCACCTGGCTCTGTGTTTGTTGAGACAGGTGATACTAAAGTAATCTGTACTGCTACAATAGAAGAAAATGTACCACCGCATGTTAAAAATACCGGCGAAGGCTGGATTACAGCAGAATATTCGTTACTGCCAAGCGCAACACCTGTCAGGACGTCAAGAGAATCCGCAAGAGGTAGATTAACAGGCAGAACCCACGAAATCCAGCGGCTTATAGGACGTTCAATGCGTTCCATCATAGATCTCTCTTTATTAAAAGAACGTACGATATGGATTGACTGTGACGTAGTGCAGGCTGACGGCGGTACACGCACTGTTGCTATAACAGGCAGTTATATAGCCTTGATGGATGCTGTTAAATGGATGATGAATAATAACATAATAAAAGAAAATCCTGTCCTGAACAGTATTGCCGCAGTAAGTGTTGGAGTAGTTAATGGCATCGTACTTTTAGATTTATGCTATGCAGAAGATGCATCCGCTCAAGTGGACATGAATATTGTAATGACTGGAGACGGTAAATTTATTGAAATTCAAGGCACAGGCGAAGAATACACATTTGATGATACTCAATTAGAAGAGATGTTGAAAATGGCTAAAAAGGGAATTTTAGAAATTACCGAAATCCAGAAAAAGGCATTGGAAAATAATTGTTAATTAACCCTTTACCAGAATATAAATACAAAGACAAACCGGGTTAAATATGTTGAACAAGTTTGGTTTGTCATGCAGGTTTTTGAGCCGATAATGTAGTTATTTTATTCTCTCAAGCCAGATTCTCCATAAATATCATCTGCTAATCAAAATATAATTTTAATTCCAAACATGATTCATGCAAAAACCATTCTTATTGCTACACAAAACGAGAAAAAGAGAAAAGAAATACAGGATATCCTGAAAGACGTTCATGGGATTTTGCTCAAAGGTGTTGAGGATTTTCCTTTTTTACCATTGATGGAAGAGGATGGAAGCACCTTCAGAGAAAATGCAATAAAGAAGGCAACAATTCTGGCTAAGGCATGTAACACATGGGCAATGGCTGATGATTCAGGACTTGAAATTAATGCCCTGAATGGACGCCCCGGTGTATATTCCTCGAGATACGCAGGTTTAGACGCTACCGATGAAAGAAATATTGAAAAAGTACTATTTGAATTGAAGGGTGTACCTAAAGAAAAACGCACAGCCATGTTTGCTTGTACAATTGCGCTTGCCAGTCCTCATCGGCTATTTTTTGTAGTCGAAGGTTATTGTAATGGCATTATTACTGAAGAACCAAAGGGTACTGGTGGTTTTGGATACGATCCAGTATTTTACGTACCAGATTACAAGCAAACTTTTGCTGAGCTAAACCCCTCAATCAAAAACAAAATAAGCCATCGTGCAATTGCTCTGGAACAGTTCAAAAAACATATAATACCACTCATCCACTCGAAATAAATATTCAAAGATTTCTCTAACCTGAGTAGATAAATAATCTTAAAATACTCAGATATTATCCAACTTTTTAAATTCTTCCGACTTGTTTAGGGCAGATTTTATACTAATCCAAATTATTTTATAAGGCACATTCAATAATGAAGTGCAACACTTGTGGAAACGACTTCGTTAGGGGTATTAAATTTAAGACACTTTCTAGGACGATTGTTGATTAAAGATTCTATGTGTGATATTTGTTGTGCAGAGATTGTACTAAAGTCAGTACCCTTTGGCAAGTACCAGCGGATGAGCATGAACTAAAGCCGGTTTTGGGAGTTCTCATAATTCATGTGGTGGATGTGTCCAAACTGAGGATGGTAGATAGCCTCGTGGCTAATGAAGAACCTGTTATATCGTTTTTAAAAGGATGAGGGAAATGTGTAGATTACTAATTTTATGTTTAGTATTATTTACAACCAATTGTGCTGCTAGCAACCAGTGTTCTATTCACACATACCACGATGAGTTTGACAGCTATACTATTACTTATATGTTAAATAATAGTTTAGGTAAGGATGGGCCTGATTTGTCTATTTACAGCAGCAGCAGTGTTCTTGATTTAAATGCCCAGAAACTCGTATCTAAAGAAGGACATGTATCATACAGTTTAATAATTGAATGTGTAAGTCAGTTAGAAAATGGAAGCTGGATATTTATTACAAGCGGAGAATCTCTTGCCTTCCTTATCGATGGAAAGCGTGTAGGTTTAACTGGCAATGGTAGTGGGAACGATCGAGACCTCTTCCATAGTGGTACCATAATGGAAAGAGCAGAGTATCCTGTCAGCCGTGAAATGATACGTACGATTTCAAATGCTAAAGAAGTGAAAGTAAGATTAATTGGAAGCAAGGGTTTTATAGAACGATATTTTGTGCAAGCAAATTTCAATAATTTTAAAAAAGTTTGTTGAAAGTTATCTGCCGAAACAATAACTATCAAAGCAGACATCTTCTGATGCAGACGGCTGAGTGCTCCTTCATAACGTAATTCTGTTATTTTGTCTCTCTCGACCATTGTTAAATGTTTGTATTGTTTTTCCATAACCACTTAGGATAGCATTTTCCTTTCTGCTTTCCCAAGTGTTGCACTTCATTATTGAATGTGCGCCATGAAAATAATCGCATATCTTTAAAATTTGTAAACCCTCTTTTGCACAAAGTGTGAGATTAAAGGTAAACCAGATAAAAGAGTGGAATTGGGCAAGGTTACAAATAGTTTCTTAAAGTATAAAATACAGCGCGAGTAACGCCAGTGCCCCGCCTAAAAAATATTGTGAAACGTCTTTTATAATGTTTTTCTTCTTAATACCAACTATGCCTTTATGTTTTTCAATAACTTGCGCAAATATATGCTTAAGTTCATCACCTGTAGCATCGTGCTGATATGTTCCACCTACCATTTCAGTGATTTCTTTTAGAAAAACGGGATTGGGTTTTGTGTAAATAGTTTCTCCTTCTTCAGTGACCTCGTAACCCGTCACCTGCCCTTCTTTATCTCTTTTTGGGATTGGAGAGGCTTTTTTTGTATCACCAATGCCAACTACATAAATAGAAATATCCTTTTTTTCCAGAAGAAGTTTAATTGCTTCAGCAGCCTGGCTACGTGTTCTAATTTGTTCCTCACCATCCGTGAGCAGTATCATTACCTTCTTTGCGTTGTCTTTGCTGAAAGAATTCATAGCCAGTATAAAGGCATTACCGATATTAGTTCCGTAAGGCACAAAACGCACATAGTTCTCATTAATCATATTTAATATGCGCAGGAAGATTCTTTCGTAATCAGTTGTAGGGTACGGCAACAGCGAGAATGCGCGCGCAGCGAAGACTACCAAACCGACGCGGTCGCCTTCAAGTTCACGAACAAGGTTAGATATTTCAATCTTTGCACGTTGCAGGCGGTTTGGTTTTACGTCTTCCGCAAGCATGCTGATTGATACATCAAGTATAAAGACTATTTCCAGTCCTTCTTTTTCATAATGGTCTTGTGTAGTTTGCCATTTCGGCTGTAGAACTACAAGTCCCAGCATACAGCAGGCTGCGCTGATACTGGCGCCTTTTAAAAGATTTCTATAGGTTTTAGGTATTTTGCTGAATCTGTTAATTAATGCTTTTTGCCCAAAGGCTTTTAACCAGGCTGATTTTCTTTTATATAGCAATAAGTAAAGAGTGAAGATTATACCAGAAAGGATAAAAACGATTATTTTATATTCTTCGTAGTTAAAGAATAGCATTTCAATCAGTCTGTTTATTTATAATAAAGGGGGGATTATGTTACTCTGTAAAAATAGATTACCAGCGTATTTTTTGTTCGCCGCTGTATTTATATTTCATACCCCAGGGTATGAGCTTTAGCGCCTCAATCCTGTCTTCCCGTTCTTGCTGTTCAGGGCTGAACATGGTATTGAATTGCTGTTCACCAAGCCTCATCCTTTCAAGGTTTTTCTTTGCCTGGAAGTCGTTGGCGTCTATTTTCAGCACTTCGGTATATTGTAAGGCGGCGGTGGAGAAATCCATATCAGTTGCAATAAGGTTTGCATTATTATAAATAGCCCTTGCTTTTAACACGGGGTCATTAGTTTCCATAGCCTTTCGATATTCAATGCGGGCGTCTTTCTTGTTTTCTAATAAAGTATATATAACACCTTTATTAAACGATATCATCGGGTCTTCTTTTCCGAATTTTGCCATAATTTTGTAAATTGGTGAGTCCTGAAGCCTTTGAATTGAGGATAATGCATCCTGATATCTTCCCAGTTTAATTTTTTCTTCAAGATGGGTTATTGTATCGTATCTTTTGTAATAACCATAACCATATAAAATCAAAAAAAAAGATAGGAATAGAAGGAAAATTTTTATGAGTTTCTTTCCGGACATGGCTTCCTCCTGTGTATTTTGTCTTAAATATTATTTAAAACTTCATCAAATATACAACCAGATATTGAAGAATAAATAAGGCGTTATTAACGATTTCGTTTCAGCCTTTTATATATTGCATATTCATCATCAGCCTCTTCCTTTAAACCTACCTTATCATATGCTATGCTGAGATTAAAGTGTGCAATTGCGTAATCCGGGTCTGTTTCAATAGCATTTTTATATTCTTCTATCGCCTCATCATACATTCCCTTCTTCAGATAAAGATCGCCAACTTCATTATATGTTTTTGCATCATCTATATCGGGTTTATGTGATGCAACCCCCTTCTTTTCTGCCGTAATTGTTTTTTCCTTTGAATATGTTTTCGGTGATGCTGAAACAGTATGTGCACCTCTTGTTTTAGGTATGGATAAAGTTACCATTTTTACTTCCCCTGCCCGAAGTATGCTAAGGCTTGCCTCCCGTCCTGCATTTGTTGAAATTAACTGTTCCAAATGCCTTTTGTTTTCAATTTTTTCACCGTTGCATTCGGTGACAAGGTCTTCCACCCGGACTCCAGCCGTTTCTGCCATACTGCCCTGTTTAACGTTAACAACAATTGCGCCGGTCTGCTTTGTTTTATATCCAAACCAATCTTTATTTTCGCTGGTAAGGTTGCAAAATATAAGACCTACTGGATTGTGGGATTCCAATAATGATATGGCAGTACCATTACACCATGATGTATATTTTACCCCGTAATCGGTTCCTCCTAACTCTCCGTATCCTTTCCACGACTTTGAAGCGCCAGTATCATATTGTACGTTAATTACAGCCTGAGCATTAACAGCGCTGGCTTTTTCTCTTATTTTTTTTGATAAAACATCATATCCGGAGAAACCAAATTCACCCAGACTGACCTCGCCCATTTTTTTATAGGCAGCATCAATATCTCCAGCGCAGACAAAGATTTCATCACTTTTCTGTATGTCGGAGGGTCGAACGCTTTTTTTCGGTTCGAGTGTTTGCTCTTCCTTCTTAAATGGAGATATATTTTTAAAAAAATCACTAGTAGAACTACAACCCGTTAACGAGATAATAAGAATAGTAGGAATTAGGTTTTTTATTTTCATTTCCGTTCTTTAGATATTTAGCTTCATTTTAAATATATTTATTTATCAATTAATGACTATAATAAATTTACTGATTTACCCGCATTTCCTTAGCATGGAGTAATTATGCACAGGGCGTGTGGTTTTTATAAACACCTTTTGACCTACATGTGCCGCTTCGATGGCTTCATTGTATTCGTTTCTTATATCTGATAACTCCTGGCAGAAATCGTCGCTCAGGCGTTTCCCCATTATTTC
>MHYY01000169.1 GCA_001830285.1 Planctomycetes bacterium RIFCSPLOWO2_12_38_17
TATCGTGATTTGATATCTCCGAGTGTTATATTTATCAGCAACTCATGAAATGTAACCAGCTTTTTAAAGTGCGTTACCATATTATCAATTATCAAAAGTTAATCATAACAAAACCGACTCCGTTACCTCGCATCCAAAAACCTGAATCAAACAAATTTAAATCAAATTGGATCATTACCTAAATTGCTGTTCAATTTCGCCTCTTGATAAAAACATGTATTTCTCCATCTGCTTCCTCGATACCCATGAGATCATTTCCTGTTGTATTACACCACGAAACAATATCTTTCTTAATACCTTCATCTGTGGCTATAACCTCAAGCACTTTGCCTATTCCAACCTCCTTTATTTTATTTGCCGTCCTGAAGATGGGCATAGGACACATTAGTCCATAACAATCCAGGATATCATCCGCATTCATTAAATATTTCCTTTTTATGTCATATAAATTTTGAAAATTATATGTTAATGTTCATGACGTTCATCGTGTTTATGTGCTTTCTTCTTTTCAAGTCCTTTTCCCGTTGTCTTTTTAAGATAGTCATCAATAGCTGCTTCTATCGCCTCTTCTGCAAGTACAGAACAATGCATCTTAGCAGGCGGCAGTCCATCCAAAGCCTCTGCCACAGCTTTATTTGTAACCTTCAACGCATCTTCCAGTGTTTTGCCCTTAATCATCTCGGTTGAAATACTGCTGGTTGCTATCGCCGCCCCACAACCAAACGTCTTAAATTTAACATCAACAATTACATTGTCCTTTATTTTGAGAGACATCTTCATAATGTCTCCACAGGCTGGATTCCCAACCTCCCCAACACCATCTGCACCGGCAATTTCTCCTACATTCCTTGGATTTGCAAAATGGTCCATGACCTTTGGACTGTACTGCATATAAGCCTCCTTATTGCTTATTTTCTAATTTTCTATTTATTCTGGTTATACAAGGGGGACATCTGCCTCAGACGTTCAACTATTGGCGGCAATTTTTCAAGAACAAATCTAACATCATCTGCAGTATTATTTATCCCCAGACTGAAAAGTACTGTCCCCTGAGCCAGCGCTGCATCAACGCCCGTTGCCATTATAACATGAGATGCCTTTAGCGACCGAGAAGTACAAGCAGAACCGCTTGATATTGCAATTCCCTGCATATCCAGAAATAATAAAATAGACTCTCCTTCAATGTATTCTATACATAAACTGAGATTACCAGGAAGGCGGTTTGTTGGATGTCCATTAACGCACACGTGGTTTATATTCTTTAGAATGCCTTCTTTTAATTGGTTCCTTAATTCCTGAATCTTCTTCATTCGTTGTGGCATCTCCGATTTCGCAAGCTCTGCTGCCTTACCCATAGCAATAATACCAATGATGTTTTCTGTTCCGGCACGACGCCCGCCCTCCTGTATACCACCTTCCATAAATGGAAGTATTCTTACTCCCTCTCTCAAATAAAGCGCACCAGTACCGGATAAACCTCCAAATTGATTGGCAGACATGCTCATTGCATCAATATTACATTCTTTAACATCAACAGGTATATTCCCCGCAGCCGCAACTGCGTCAGTATGGAAAATAACGCCCTTCTCTTTTGTTATATTTCCAATTTCCTTAATAGGTTCAATCGTCCCAATCTCTCCATTTGCATACATAATGGATACTATAATCGTGGTGGGTTTAATAGCATTCCTTATATCATTCGGGTTAACTGTTCCATATTTGTCAACAGGCAGGTATGTTACCTCGTATCCTGATTTTTCCAGCGATTTCAATGGGTTAAGCACCGAGAAATGCTCAATCTGTGAAGCAATAATATGATTTCCCTTCTTTTTATGGGCAGCCGCAATCCCCTTTAAGGCAGTATTATTTGCCTCAGTACCGCTGGAAGTAAATATAATCTCGTTAGGCTTCGCATTGATAAGATCAGCCACATGCCCTCGGTGAACTTGTATCGCATCGCTTGCGACTCTTCCAAATTGATGTAAATTAGAAGGATTACCCAAACACTCCTTTAAGAAAGGCGTTATAACCTCAACTATAACAGGGTGTATAGGGTTACCTGAGGCATTATCCATATATATTTTTGTCATGAAATATTTTCCTACACAGAGTGGAAAGAATTAATTCTGAAAAGTTGAGAACTTTTTTTATTATATCATCTTCTTATTTTAATCCAACCATTTAATGGTAGCATCTTCAGTATCTGGTCAGATTTTGAAATATGTTTTAAATAATTGCTATTTTTTTTGCCCTTATTATTTCCACAAATCAATAATGTGTCTTTCTGGACTTAGCTCATTTTCAGACATGGTTCAGGAGTGCAATGGTTTTGATACCCCGTTTTCCGGGTAACTCAGAAAAGTCATTGTGCCAAAAGCAGGCTATTTTTGCACCTTTCCATACCCCTTTATCTTCCAATCCTTATCATAAATAGTAATATAATCTTCTTTGATAATTATATGCTTTTTTACATTTCCCTGACTATCATATATATTGATTACTTGGCGTTCTGTCTGATTATCTTCAACAGGTGGTAAGGACGCACAACCGGCAATCATAATGCATAAGATTGATACAACTACACTTTTTATTATCATTTTATACCTTCCCAACCAATTTTAAGATTTCCTGCAAATCTACTATGTGCCCCTAAAGGCTGGTTCAATCTTGTAGATTGAATCAAGGGATATTTAGAATTGGACTATGACTAAAGCAGCCCTCAGAATTTTTGGATATTTCCCAAAATGTTCAGGTTCAGGCTGCAAGTCTGATAACCTGCATAGAGGTCACATGAACGATAAAATTATTAACTTAATATAGCGATTCCAAGTCAATTATTCAAGACGTGACGTTTGCCATTTCCTTAATGTTAAGCAGTTTTTCACTTGAACAAGACCCAATATAAAAGGTAACATCTGTTAGTTTTTACTTGAATGATTGGTAAAATCATTTCTGGCCTGAAATAAGGTATCTTCCTTTGCCCAACGTTAACGCCAACGAAAGAGAGTTCATGAGCCAGGTTATTTCCTGGCTAAACGAAGTTATTTCGTATGGTTCTTATCCATTTGACATAGCCTCGTCAGAAACCTCAGTTAAGATCTCATCTTCCACGACAAACTTTCCTGATATTCAAATATGGGTCAATAGGGCTTCGGGCGTGGGTTTTTGCGGGTGGGAACTGAAAACGCCTGATACTCCTGCGGATGATAAAACGCTTCTCGAAAATGCTTCCAGAAAAGCCATGTCCATGAATGCGGACTACTTCGTGACATGGAATATGAGGGATGCCATTATCTGGCGAACACCAAAAAGGAACGAAAAGGTTACCCATGAGCACCGCTTAAAGACATACCCATCCCTAATTTCCGTTACAGAAGTCAATGACCTCTGGGTCGTCCCAAAACAGGAACTACTCAAGGGTAGGGCAAGAGAAATACTCCATGACCTATCTGTGCTACACCGTGATGGTCATCTTCATCTTGTTGATGTTGATTCTACCTTCTTTGTCCACATCCTCACGGAGGCGGTAAAGACCCTTATCCCGCATATCCATCAATCTCTCGTTACAAAAATGGGAAAAGATAAAAGGTTTAAAGGAGGGCTATTCGACTGGGCTGTAAAGCAGGCCATTGCCAATTATGACGACCCTGCATTTTATGAAACAGTTTCGAGGCAGGTGGTTTATCGCCTGATTGGAAAGGTTCTTTTTTATCTCACTCTGAGGCGATTCCGTTCAGACCTTCCAGCTATGCATCTTACAGACATTAACCCATCCCAAATAAACGAAAGGCTCAAGGAATACTTTGAGATAGCCCGGCAGATTGACTATCAGGCAGTCTTCGAAGACGACTTTACCGACAGCATACCTATTCCCCCTTCGGGAGTTGAACTCCTCGCCGCCCTGATTGAAGACCTCAACCGCTTCAACTTTTCACACATGCCTCATGACGTGGTGGGAAACGTCTTTGAGAAACTGATCCCACCAGAAGACCGCCATGCATTGGGCCAGTTCTTTACAAGGGAGGAACTGGTTGACCTTATCAATGCCTTTTGTATTCAAACGATAAATGCTAAGGTTATAGACCCAACATCCGGTACAGGAACGTTTCTCATAAGGGGCTATGACAAACAAAAGAACATGGGTGAAAAATCACACACAACCTTACTCTCCAATCTATGGGGTTTTGATATTGCCCACTTTCCTGCCGAACTTGCTACTATAAACCTCTACCGACAAAACCTGTCGGACTATAGAAATTTTCCACGAATCGTATCAAAAGACTTTTTTGACGTTAAACCTGGCGACACCTTCAAGTTTCCGCCTCCAAAGGTCACCGGCGATACTGATTTCATGATAGAGGAAAAACTCCCCGTCTTTGACGCTGCCGTCGGCAATTTCCCTTACATTCGTCAAGAGCTAATCGAAAAAAGGATAAAAGGTTATAAGAAAAAACTCGAAACAACTCTCTTAGATGAGTGGAAGTCAGATTATCAAGACTTATCTGATGGATCGAATCTCAACTTGTCTGGCCAGGCTGATATCTACGCCTATCTCTTCTTTCACACTGCAAGATTTTTAAAGGAAGACGGCGGAAGGATGGGGATCGTAACATCAAACTCATGGCTTGACGTGGCGTATGGCTATGAACTGCAAAAGTTTTTTCTTAAGAACTTTAAGATTGTAGCCATTCTCGAATCCCGCTGTGAGCCATGGTTTGAAGAAGCAGCAATCAATACTGTTGTAACAATCCTTGAGAGAATGCCTTTGAAGGCAGCCGGTAGCAAAGAAGGCAGGGACAATCACCTCGTAAAATTCGTAAAGATCAAGAAACGACTAAAAGACCTCATTCCCTGGGACATGAAAACAGAGGCCATGAGGAGGTGGAACGGGCTTGACAAACTCATTCACAAAATTGAAAAGACGGGTTCGGAGCATTTCAAACTCAAGGGTACAAAGATTGAGAATACCTTAAAAGGCATTGCGACCTACGAGGATGATGATTTCAGGATTACGGTTGTAAGACAAGGGGAGCTTTTAGAACACCTTGAGTCTGCCGGGAAGACCGTGAAATGGAGTCAATATCTAAAGGCACCGGATGTCTATTTTGAAATTTTTGGAAAGTCTAAAGACAAGCTTGCGCCACTCAAAGGGGTTGCAGAAGTTAGGTTTGGAATAAAGCCCGGTATCACAAAGTTTTTCTTTTTATCGGCAGATACTATTGAGCACTGGAAAATTGAAGATGAGTTTCTTGCACCTATAATCAGAACACCTAAAGAGACTCCTGGAATTGCCATAGATACCGAAAACTTAGAGTTTAAGATGCTTATATGCAGAGATGACATTAAGAAACTTAAGAAGTTTAAAGGGTTGTCGTCTTATATTCAATGGGGTGAAAAACAAAAAACTGAAGATGGTATATCCTGGCCAGAAGTACCATCCGTCCTGGGACGAAAGTATTGGTACGATCTTGGCGAGAGAGAGATGGCCGATGGTCTTTGGCCGGAAATGTATTTCGATTCGTACAGGGTTATTTTGAATACTGCAAGGGTATTTGAAAGCGATAAGTTTTACGGTATTACAGCATTTGACAGAAAGTATGCCAAGTTGCTGATCGCCATTTTAAACTCAAGTATTATACACATACAGCGTGAGCTAGGCGGGTTTCATTCGCTTGGTGAAGGCGTACTAAAAATGGCAGTACATGAGGTGGACGACTTATTAATACCCCGGCTTACAGAGATTAAAAGTGATGTGAGGTCGGCTATCATGAAGGCTTTTGAGCAACTTCTTACTCGTCCTATCAAGCCTATAGTTGAAGAAGTCAAGATGAAGGACAGGCAAAAACTGGACAGCCTTATACTTGAGGCAATCGGTCTTGACCCAAAGAAATATCTAAAACCAATATACGATGGCATCTGTGAACTGGTAAGAGAACGGATAGAACTTGCAGGGATGAGAAAGAAGATCAAGACTACCAAAACTGAAAAGGATGTGGAAAAACTTATGGAACAGGTTATCAGTGAAGTAATTCCCGACGGCATGCGAAAATTCCCGGAGGAGTTCATTGACAGCAGATATCTCAAGGATGCGAAGGAGATATCCATCCCCAACGAACCTCTGAAACTTGGCAGATTTTTCTTTGGACGACAGGAGATTTTGTCGGAAAGCGGCTTTAAATACGAAGCAGCGAGCGTTGCAGAGGCAAAATTCATTATTTTTTCACAAAAGCCAAATTGCCACATCCTCAAAGTGCCTGAAGACAAGATACGTCTCAAAAAAGCCGTTGATGAATATGAAAGATATATCGAGGGGCTAAAAGACGAGCTTTTCCAGACCCTCTTCACCCGTACCCACGACCACAAACTGGCGGATACTTTAGTAATAAGGGTGATGGAGAAATTTGAGATACGAAACATATAAAAAGTAAAAATGAAACACTATTTTCTATGCTATTGGCAAATTGTGTGTTGGAAACGAAAATTACGGTTGATATAGCCTTGCAATTGGGGCGTTATTTGAAAATATCTGTGCAATTCTGACTGACTTCAGATGGATTATGACTTTGAGTGTAAGAAGACCGTTTGGGTGAACAATTGAAGAACGAAATAAAAGAATATGTTTTTTCTAGGTGGTGGTTATATTTAAGGTTATACAAAGGGAAGGGACTGAAAACGAATTGAATTGTTAGCAATCAATAACACACCAGTGTATTTTTTGACAGGATTGCAGATGCATTTCATTATTATTTTCACAGTCAGAATCTATCCGCAACGGTGGGTGAGAACTAATATTTTCCTTAAACGCTAATACTCTTCTACACAACAGTAATATCCAGGTAAACCAAGTGTGCTGGAGATTACACTCAAATCTTTTATATACCACCCTCAGACCTTTTATGCGCCTGAATTCCCAGATATTTTGATATCAAGCATAAATTTCAATAAAAATACTCCAATGTGAGTGTTACCCGATAACTGTAAAGAGGGTGACCGCATAACATCAGGCAAGTTTTCCGCTAAGGGGATGCGGTTCCAGATGGGGTTGAAACTGGTCTTTCTGCAATTTTGAATTTATTGCTTTTTGTAGGGGTTTTTATTTTACCTTCTCTAATCTTGCATAAGCCAGCATTAGATGTTTTACTCCGCCAATATTGAAGCTAACCTTTGCGCTCGCCTTCTCATTACTGCCAGAAACTTCTAAAATCCTCCCAACACCAAAAACAGGATGTTTAATCACATCGCCGCTGGAAAATAATATATAATCCTCTTTTGATTTAACGTCTGTTATATAGGACGCCTTACCAGACGAAACAAAGGTATCTAAATCTAAATTTGTTCCAGAAAATATATCTTTACGACTACCACTTTCTGTTTTGTAAATATCAAAAGACTGATGATTAACTCTGTCAATCTCATCCATAATTTCTCTTGGAATTTCGTCCAGGAATCTTGAAGGGACAGATGAATTCATCTGCCCATATCTCATTCGCCGCTTTGCATGTGTAATATAAAGTTCCTTCATAGCCCGTGTAATACCAACATAGCAAAGCCTGCGTTCTTCCTCAATTTCTTCATCGGAATGGCGCGACTCTGAATGTGGTAACAACCCTTCTTCCATGCCAGTTATAAAAACGATAGGAAACTCTAATCCTTTAGCCGTATGAAGCGTCATTAACGTTACACTATCCATATCTCCTTCAAGCTCGTCAACATCTGAAACAAGCGCCACGTCTTCTAAAAACCCCTGTAAAGTTCCATCTAAATTATTCATGTCATATTCATGGGCGGCATTAACAAGCTCCTCAATATTTGCAATACGATCCTTTGAATCCTTTTCTCCTGACCCCTCAAGAAACTCAATATATCTTGTTTCTTTAATTACATGTTTTACAACATCTTCAACTGTTAATTTTTGTAATTTTCTCAAATTTAAAACTAGTTCAAGAAAACATTTTATAGCTGCGGACGCCTTCGCTCCTATCTCCGGTATCAAGTTGATCCGCTGGGTCGCATTAAAAAGAGTTGCATTGTTCATAATTGCCCAGTCCTTTAGCTTCTTAACAGTAGCATTCCCTATACCCCGCGTGGGCGTATTAATCGTACGTTCCAATGCTATTTCATCATTTGGATTAACACATAGCCTGAGATAAGCCAGTGTATCCTTGATCTCCTTTCTCTGATAAAACTCTACACCTCCAATGATTGTATAGGGTATTCCATAATTTCTCAAAAAAATTTCAAGCACGCGTGATTGAGCATTTGTCCTATAAAACAATGCAATACCTGAATATTTTACGTTTTTTTCTTTAAGTCCCCTTATCGTTTTTGCGACTTCTTCTGCCTCTACATGCTCATCCTCACAATAAATAACCTTTATCTTGTCGCCCAGTGGATTTTCTGTCCACAAATCTTTCCGCTTTCGAAATATGTTATTTTTAATCACACTTGAAGCAGCGTGAAGAATATGCTTCGTTGAACGGTAATTTTGTTCTAATAGAACAACCCGTGCATCCGGATAATCCTTCTCAAAGTCCATAATATTTCTAATATCTGCTCCTCGCCAGCCATAAATTGACTGGTCTGGATCGCCTGTTACACAAATGTTTTTATATCTATTAGCAAGAAGCTGCGTAATAATATACTGTGCGTAATTAGTATCCTGATATTCATCAACGAGAATAAATTTAAATTTTTCCTGGTACATTTCAAGGATATCAGGATATATTTTAAAAAGCTCAATAGTTTTGACCAGTAAATCATCAAAATCCAGGCCATTATTAATCTTGAGACGCCCTTGATATTTCGTATAAATCTGTGCAACAATGCGATTATAGTAACCTGAAGCGGTTGTTGTAAATGCATCAGGATTAACAAGCTTATTCTTGGCGTTGCTAATAGAAGCTGCAATCTTACCGGGTTTCCACTGTGAAGTATCAAGTTGAAGCTCTGCCATAATAGATTTGATTTGATTCAACTGATCAAGCGTGTCGTAAATACTAAAATCCCTGGAGTAACCCAATCGGTCAATATTGCACCTGAGAATACGTGAACACATCTTATGAAAAGTAGAAATCCAGAGTCCCTTATGTGCGGAAAATTGCTTTACACGATCATACATCTCATCGGCTGCCTTATTAGTAAAAGTAATAGCAAGGATGTTGTAAGGATTTACACCTTGTGACATCAAATAACCAATACGGCGCGTGATTACTCTTGTCTTACCGCTACCTGCGCCTGCCACTACAAGCAGTGGACCTTCTACATATGTAATTGCTTCACGCTGTCTTTCCGTAACGTCATTTAAAAGCAGCATTGATTTTCACTTTCTCGCAATAAGGCTTGCAACCGCCTTTTTATCATCCAAAACAAGTTCTTTATAATAAATAATTGTTAAATCTTTAAATAAATCCAAAAGTTCATTAGTTTTCAGCAGATAGTCTCTGTTCTTTGGTCCTTCAAACCCGCGTTCCCAGTTTTCGATTGTATAGGTTTCGTAAATAACCATACCACCCGGTTTCAACGCCTCCTTAATCTGCGGTATGAGACTGCGTTGCAAATAATAAAAGCACGCCACTACATCATAGGCATCTTTAGGTAGTTTATAAATTTCCAAATCCGCAACAAAGGCATTTACCCTGACGTTATTTTCCTTTGCCAGCCCCAGCGTTTTCTTTACAGCTATCTCTGAAACATCACACCCATCTACTTCAAATCCATTTTTTGCAAGGAAAACAGCATTGCGCCCCTCACCCATCGCAATATCCAGAGCCTTTCCTCCTGGCAAGATATTAATATGCTCCTTTAGAAATTCGACAGGTTCTTTACCCAATATATATGTCTCTGTATCGTATCTTTTATTCCAGAACAATCTATCTTGTTCACTCGCAAATAATGCAGATGTAACATTAACTACGATATAAAAAATTATTATATACAAAAAATAATTTTTGTAAGGTACATATTCTTTAAAATTATCCATGTCTTACAAATTCTTTTTATTAATAGCTTTTGTGCCTATATCTTTTCTGTAATATGCACCATCAAAAGATAACTTTTTAATTGCCTCATATACGTTCTTTTGGGCTTTTTCCAAATCTCGTTCCAATATAGTAACCCCCAAAACCCGCCCCCCATTAGTTACAACCTTTCCATCTTTTATAGCAGTACCAGCGTGAAAAACCTGTACATTGGTTACACTTTTAACTGCTTCTAGTCCAAAAACAGGTAAACCTTTTTCGTATTTATCGGGATAACCTTTGGATGCCATTATTACACAGACTGATACACCGTCATGCCATTCAATTTCCACCTCTTCTATGTTATTCTTTACTGTTGACAAAAGAAGCGGCACTAAATCGCTTTTCATCCTCATGAGAAGAACCTGCGTCTCCGGATCTCCAAATCTGGCATTAAATTCAAGCACTTTTGGACCCGCATTTGTTATCATTAGCCCTGCGTAAATAACACCCTTATAAGGACGGTTTTCCTTTTTTAATGCATGAACTATAGGCACAAGGATATTTTCCTCAATTGAAGACTGCAGGTCATCCGTAACAAACGGCACAGGTGAATAAGCACCCATCCCGCCTGTGTTAGGACCTTTGTCTCCTTCGTACACCGCCTTATGATCCTGCACAGACGAAAGGGGAACGATTGTCTTTCCATCTGTAATTGCAAGAATAGACACCTCTTCTCCAGAAAGAAACTCCTCAATAACAATCCTTTCTCCTGCATATCCAAATATCTTTTCTTTCATTATATCGTCAATATGCCTATCTGCTTCTTCCAATGTCTTGCATACAAAAACACCCTTTCCCTTTGCCAATCCATCAGCCTTAATTACAAGAGGAAAATCGCAAGTTGATATATGCTTCTTAGCGTATTTTAAATCGTCAAATACCTTAAAATCAGCGGTTGGAATACCATATTTTTTCATAATAGTCTTAGCATATACCTTGCTACCTTCAATAACAGAAGCGCGTTTATTTGGTCCAAATATATTTAAATGTTTGTCTTTAAATCTATCAACTATACCGGCGACTAGGACATCCTCAGGACCCACAACTGTTAAATCAATCTTCTTTTTAAGAGCAAAATTATAAAGACCTTCAATGTTTTCAGCGTCAATATCCACACACTCCGCAACTTCTGATATCCCGGGGTTTCCCGGGGCACAATATACCTTTTTAACCATAGGAGACTGAGCTATCTTCCATACGAGTGCGTGTTCTCTACCGCCGCTTCCGACAACCAATACTTTCATTCGTTATCTTCCTCTATTCGCTGATTAAAAAAACAAACTTTAAAGAAACATAAATACTCTACTACACAGGAATATCAAAGTAAAAACGATAAATAGATCCTTTGGTAAAATGTTTCTTAAATTACCAAGCATGTAAAATATTTTATTCTTTCCGGCTATAAATAAAATCATTTTACCAGAACAGAATATAAAAAAGGAAAGCTTTTTTATCCTTGACAGTTTATCATTGGCTGATATACTGATTAAGATTAAAGTTTGTGCAAACGCACAAGTTTGTTGACGCGGGGTAGAGCAGTCCGGTAGCTCGTCGGGCTCATAACCCGAAGGTCGTGGGTTCAAATCCCACCCCCGCTACCAAT
>MHYY01000170.1 GCA_001830285.1 Planctomycetes bacterium RIFCSPLOWO2_12_38_17
AAAATCCTTTAACTATAGAGGCTCATAAATTTAGTCAATCGGCAATTGAGAAGATTAGAGCAGCTGGTGGGCAGGTTAAGATTATAACATGATAGAACAGTTCGGAAATATTTTTAGAATACCAGAACTACGTAAAAAAGTACTAATTACACTTGGGCTTATAACACTTTGCAGAATTGGTGTATATATACCAATTCCAGGGATTGATACAACTGTTTTAAAATCATATTTTAATCAGTTTTCTCAAACAGGTGTTGGTCAATTATTGGGGTTGGTTGATATGTTTGCCGGTGGTGCATTAGCCTCAGGCGCAATTTTTGGCCTTGGTGTTATGCCATATATCAGTGCATCCATTATCTTTCAGTTATTAGTTGGAGTAATTCCGTATTTAGAAAAGCTGCAAAAAGAGGGGGATGCTGGTAGGAAGAAAATTAATCAATATACTCGTTTAACGACTGTTGGACTCTGTCTTTTTCAAGCATTTATAATGACAAGAACTCTTTATACTGTAGAATTTAATGGTATTCCTGTCATTCCTGTTCATCTTCAAGGTTTTGGATTTCAGATAATGGCTGCGTTGCTTTTGACAACCGGCACCATGACCTTAATGTGGATTGGTGAACAAATTGAAGAACATGGGATTGGTAGCGGTATTTCGATTGTTATCATGATTAGTATTATAGACCGCTTGCCATGGGCATTTTCTCAAATAATGCAAAATTTCACTTTTTCAGTAACACCAGCTGAACATCAAATTGGTATTGTTAAATTGCTTGTTCTGATAGGTATGTTTCTCGCTATTGTTTGTGGTATTGTGTACATTACGCAAGGACAGCGACGCATACCAGTCCAACAGGCAAAACATACGCGTGGTAGAAGGGTATATGGTGGGCAAAGGCATTTCTTACCGTTACGCGTAAATCAAGCAGGTGTTATGCCTATTATATTTGCTCAGTCTCTGTTAATATTCCCGGCAGCAATAATGCAGGGTATTCAGGTAAGGTATGAACCTGGAACATTTGGCTATTGGATTACTTCTCGTATAGCTGAAATTTTGCAGGGTGGAGTGGTATATGTTATATTTTACATAATTTTAATAACGTTTTTTTGTTATTTTTGGACCGCGATTCAGTTTAATCCTAAAGAGATGTCAAATAATATGAAGGATTATGGGAGTTTCGTCCCTGGAATAAGACCTGGTCCAAGAACTGCGGAATATTTGGAAGGGATTATGGGTAAGATTACTTTGGCTGGTGCAGCCTTTCTGGCTTTGATTGCTATCCTACCGATACTCGTTGCTGGTGGTTTTGATCTTAGCCGTGCTATTGCTGGATTTTATGGCGGTACGGGGTTGCTAATAATTGTTGGTGTTGCGCTTGATATGGTGCAGAAAATAGAATCACACATGGTTATGAGACAATACAGTGGTTTTCTGAGCGGTGGTACAAGGATCAGAGGAAGATTAGGATGAGGGTTGTGTTTATTGGTCCGCCAGGGGCAGGTAAAGGTACCCAGGCAGAGACTGTTAGTAAAGAGGAAAAGATACCTCATATTTCTTCCGGCAACTTATTAAGAGAAGCAGTAGAAACAGGTACGGAGACTGGGGGAAAGGCAAAATATTATATTGAGAAAGGATTATTAGTCCCTGATAATTTGGTTGTTGATATAATCAAAGACAGGATTTTAAAAAAAGATTGTGAAAGTGGTTATATTTTAGATGGCTTTCCAAGGACGCTGGCGCAGGCAAAAATTCTTGATGAAATGTTAAAAAACCTTGGTAAAAAGCTAGATGTAGTTTTTTATTTTGCAGTTTCAAAAGAGAATGTAGTGCTTCGGTTGTCTGGTAGAAGGATATGTAGCAGCTGTGGTGCGAACTATCATATTGCGTTTGTCCCATCATTAAAAAATGGCATCTGTGATAAATGTGGGGGTAAGCTGAATCAACGTTCAGATGATAAACCTGAGACGATACTGGAAAGATTAAGAATTTATCATGAACAAACAGAGGACTTGATTGCATATTACAGGGACAACGGGATATTAAAGGAAATCTCAAGCGATGGAAATATAGAGAAGATAACGAAAGAAGTGAACAATTCAATTAATACCTCTTTGCAGAAGAAACGTAGTTAAGCTACGGAGTGATTAAGTTGATAGTCAGAAAATCACCCAGGGAAATTGAATTAATGCGGGCGGCTGGCAAGATCGTGGCAGGTGCACTGGGGCTGGCTAAAGAAATTGCAGATAATGGTATAACTACAGATTACATAAATACAGAAATTGAAAAATATATAGTTGTTCAAGGTGGGGTGCCAATCTTTAAAGGTTATAGGGGTTTTCCTAAAAGTATATGTACATCAATAAATGAAGAAGTAGTTCATGGCATACCCGGGGAAAGAAAATTATGCGAAGGGGATATTCTTAGCATTGATGTTGGAGTTGGTTATAAGAAATACGTAGCGGATGCTGCATTAACTATACCAATAGGTGAGATAACGCCTGATGCCAAAAAACTTCTGGATGTTTGTGAGAAGTCGCTTTATATGGCAATTAGTGCCATAAAATCATATGAAAAGTTATCATTGATTTCCAGAACGATACAAAATTACGTTGAAGAGAACGGGTTTTCTGTTGTAAGGAATTACACAGGGCATGGGATTGGCAGGTGTATGCATGAAGACCCACAAGTGCCAAATTTTTTGAGCAAGGCACTATTAGACGCTGATGAGATATTAATGCCTGGTATAACATTGGCGATCGAACCTATGATTTGTATGGGTAAGTATGATACTGAGGTGTTAAACAACAATTGGACAGTTGTAACCAAAGATAGGGAATTATCTGCACATTTTGAACATACAATTGTGGTTACTGAAAATGGTGCAGATATATTAACTATTTAGATTTTAAATGAAGTTTTAAATATGCCGAAAGAAGAACCAATTAGAGTCGAGGCTGTTGTAAAAGAAGCGCTGCCCAATGCAATGTTCTGGGTAGAATTACAGAACGGACATAAGGTTCTTGCGCATGTTTCAGGGAAAATGAGAATGCATTTTATTAAAATATTGCCAGGTGATAAAGTAACCATAGAAATGTCACCGTATGACCTCGACAAAGGCAGAATTATATACAGGCAGGTTTAATTTCAATTCAAAAGATTGACAGTACGGGATGGTAAAATGAAAGTCAGGACTGCTGTAAAAAGAATTTGTGAAAATTGTAAGATAGTGCGTAGAAAAAGAGTTGTTCGAGTAATTTGCTCAAATCCAAGGCATAAGCAGAGACAGGGTTAACGTTTAAATTTACATTTTGTTTAAAATTTAGAAAGGAATTACTGAATGCCTAGAATTGCCGGTATTGATATTCCAGCGGATAAAAGGATTGTTATCGGGCTCACATATGTATATGGTATAGGAAAGGCGTTGTCGCAGAAAATTTTAAAAGCATTAAACATTGAAGAAAATATACGCGCGAAAGACCTTCATGAAGATCAATTAAGCGTATTGGGCGCTTATATTGAGAAAAATTTTACTATTGAAGGTCAATTACGTAGACAGGAAATGCAGAACATTGTGCGTATGAAAAGCATAGGATGTTACAGGGGTATGCGTCATAAATTAGGCTTGCCAGTAAGGGGTCAGCGAACCAGAACAAATGCGCGGACAAGAAAAGGACGAAAGAAAACTGTAGCTGGCAAAAAGAGTGTGAAAGAATTGGGTTAAAGTTCGTTGTTTGTTTTCTGACGATTGTTGTATCGCTGTGAAAGAATTGCATGAAACAAAAAGGAACAGTCAGGGGGTTATTAAAGGCCAACAAGGATTTATTAAAGATTCTTTCCTTGAATATAGAGCAACATGGAGATGAACGTGAAATAAAGAAGTTCAATGAGGTTGTAGGTTTTTGTGAGCAGGTTCTTCAAATTATTGAAGAAAATTATCAAAATAAACGGTTAATATTTCTAGAGTGTTCTTGCGGAAAGTCATATTTATCTTTTGCATTGAATTTTATTATTTCAGAGCGTTTTGCAATTGATACTTTTTTTTATGGTGTTGATACTAATGGAGAATTGATAGAAAAATGTAATCAGATATGTGAATGCCTTGGTTATGGGAATATGCGCTTTATCAATGACAGAATTATAGATGTTATACCTGAAAAAGACATTGATATGGTTATTGCCTTGCATGCATGTGATATTGCGACTGATGAAACAATTGCAAAAGGTATCAAGTTGAAAGCGAAGTATATTATAGTCGTTCCATGTTGTGAAAATCAGATTCGTGGGCGCTTAAAAGTAAGACATCCGCTTGTTAATATAACTAATTTTGGACTTTTGAGGTATCGTTTTGCAGATATTTTGACAGAGGCGTTAAGGGCTCAGTTCCTTACAGGTGCTGGTTATCATGTTAAACTCGGTGAGGTTACTTCTCCAAAATATACTCCAAAAAATTTGATGATTATAGCAAGAAGGAAAAAAGGCAATGTGGAATATAATATGAACAAATTTAAAGAATTGGATGAAATGTTTAATACGGATTTTATTTTAAAAAATTATTTTTTAGAGTTTGAATTCAATAAAACCAATAATTAAAAAACAGTATGTGAGTAATTTAAATAAGGAGAAATAGTAATAACATGTCGAGTGCGGGTAAGAAAAAAATAAGAAGAAATGTTACACGAGCAACGGCTCATATAAAGTCAACATTTAATAACACATTTGTAACAATTTCAGATATGAATGGAGAAACAATATGCTGGGCTAGTGCCGGTACGGTGGGCTTTAAGGGTTCACGTAAAAGTACACCATTTGCAGCTCAAAAAGCGGCTGCGAGTGCTGCAGAAAAGGCCAAAAAATACGGTGTTCAGGAAATTGAAATCAGAGTAAAGGGCCCAGGTCCTGGACGTGAATCTGCAATAACAGCACTTCAAGCATCAGGATTGAACCTGAAGGCAATTGAGGATGTAACCCCTCTTCCACATAATGGATGCAGGCCTAGAAAAAAGCGTAGAGTATAAATAATTTCAAAAATAGATTTTTAGAAAGGATTAACATGGCTAGATATTTAGGTCCCCAATGCAGATTATGTAGGAGAGAGGGGGAAAAGTTATTCCTTAAAGGTATAAGATGTGAAACTACTAAATGTGCGATTACCAAAAGGAAGTATCCACCCGGACAGCTTGCATGGGGAAGGGGAAAATTATCAAAATATGGCGTTCAGTTCAGGGAAAAACAAAAAACAAAGCGTTTTTATGGCATACTAGAGAGGCAATTCAAGAATTATTATTTAAAAGCTGAGAGGCAAAAGGGAAATACAGGTGAGGACCTTTTAATAATGTTAGAGAGAAGATTAGATAATGTAGTACACCTAATTTTATTCGCTTCTTCTAGAAAGAATGCAAGACAGCTAATTCGACACGGTCATATAACTGTAAATAACAAAAGGGTAAATATACCATCTTATCTTGTGAAAGCCGGTGATGTTATAAGACCTAATACTTCTGATGCCAGTCAAAATATAGTAAAGTCAAATATCGAATTGGTAAAAAGCAGAAATACCCCTGCATGGGTAGATTTAAAGTTAGATGTCCCAGAGGGGGTTGTAACCCAGTTACCTACTAGAGAAGATATTTCAATTCCTGTACAAGAACAGTTAATTGTTGAACTGTATTCTAAATAAATATTAGCCGTATCTATTCATACCGCTAATATAGAATCAGATAATGCATTAAAAGCCTCAAAGAAATTTGTTTTAAAATTTATAGTAAAATATTTAATTTATTTTTGAATCCCTTATTAATTGGATTAGGGGGAAAAATATGCGGATAAGGTGGAGAGGTCTTGAACTTCCAGTTCGCGTGGATGCGGAAAGAGAGACTTTAAACGATAAATATGGTAAATTTATAGCTGCTCCTTTTGAGCGTGGTTTTGGACATACGATTGGTAATAGTTTGCGAAGAATTCTATTATCTTCCTTGGAAGGGAGTGCAGTTGTTGCTGTTAAAATAGACGGTGCAAATCACGAGTTTACAACAATTCCAGGTGTTGTAGAAGATGTAACGGATATAATACTTAATATAAAAAATATTGTGGTAAAGCTTTACACTGATCAGCCTAAATGGATAAAGATTGAGGCGACTAAAAAGGGTGAAGTAAAAGCAAAAGATATAATAACCGATAATAATGTTGAAGTTTTAAATGGAGACCTGCATATTGCGACACTTTCTGTGGATACTAAATTTAACATAGAAATGGAAGTGAGAAAGGGTCGTGGCTATATGACTGCTGAAGAAAACGAACCTGAGGAACAGGAGGTAGGCTTAATATATGTAGATTCGATATTTTCTCCTGTAAGAAATGTTTCTTATGTTGTTGAGGAAACTCGTGTTGGCAGGCGGACTAATTATGATAGATTCATTATGCAGATATACACGAATGGCGTTGTTTCTCCAGAGATGGCGATTGTGGAAGCTTCAAAAATATTAAGGAAACATTTGAACCCGTTTGTGCAATATTTTGAGATTGGCAGAGAGTTAAAACAGATAGAAAAGAAGTTAGGCATAGAAGAATCTCCTGAGATATCAGATGAGGAACTTGCCAGAAAGCTCGTTATGCCGATAACCGAATTGGATTTATCTGTGAGGGCGTCAAATTGTCTTGAAACCGCAAATATCAAAACAGTTGGTGAACTGGTATCTAAAACAGAAGAACAACTTCTGGAGATTAAAAATTTTGGCAAAACCACATTGAAAGAAGTGAAGAGTAAGTTGGCTCAATTAAGTTTAACAGTTGGAATGCAAGTACCAGATAAGTTATTAGAAAAATAAGAGGATTAAGCAATGAGACATGGAATGAGAGGAAGGCATTTATCAAGGACAGCGGCGCATAGAAAGTCGCTGCGGCAGAATATTACCAACAGCCTTTTTAGTTATGGAAGAATAATTACAACACTTGAAAAGGCAAAGGAAACAAGGTCTTTTGCTGAAAAAATAATTACAATTGCCAAAAAGGGATTATTAAAAAGGGATAGCGATAGACCAGGATATGTTCACTGCTATCGTCAGGTTCTTTCAAAATTAAGGAATAAAGATGCCGTAAGGAAATTGTTTGGTGAGGGGCAATGGCGTGAAACAGGAGGCATCGCTCAGAGATATCTGGAGCGTAGTGGAGGATATACGAGGATCTTGAGGTTATCAGGTACCAGACTTGGGGTATTATCGGGAAACACTGTTGGCAAAACATCTGAGATTGAATATAAAATGGAGGGTAGAGATAGAAAATTACGATTGCTGGGAAGAAGACTCAATGATAATGCGTCACGAGTAATATTTGAATTAGTTGAGGGCAAGATTGAAACGCAGCCGGCAGTTGAAGAAACCAGTCAGTCTGAGAAGAATAAATAGAGAGAGTTTTTGCTTTGTTTAAAGTGTCTTTACCCTTTTACCGCAAAGGTAAAAGGGTTTTTTATTTTAGGGAAGGCGTTTTGAACTATGTTAAAAAAACGCATTGTGCTTGCATCTAGCTCACCAAGACGAGTAAGTTTATTAAAGTCTCTGGGATATAAATTTAGTACTGTACCACATGAGATAGAAGAAGAAAATTTTTATAATAGCGATTCACCTGTGGAGTTTGTTCAAAAAGTTGCATTTTTAAAGGCGGATAATATTGCAAAAAGAGTTGATAACGCCCTAATTATAAGCGCGGATACAATTGTCTTTCACAAGAAGAGAATATTTGGTAAACCAAAAGATGTGCAAGACGCTAAAAGGATGCTTTCAATGCTCAGCGATTCGGAACATGAAGTTATCTCCGGTGTTTGTGTAATGGATGTCCCATCAAAAGAGAAATTATTGCGATTTGATAGAACTCGTATTAAAATGAGAATAATATCAGAAGAAGAGATTGATATATATCTTAGTTCCGGAGAACCTTTAGATAAAGCAGGTTCGTATGCAATTCAGGGGGAAGGTAGTAAATTCGTCGAAAAAATTGAGGGCAGTTACTCAAACGCTATGGGGTTACCGTTGGAAATAGTTCAGGAATGTTTAACATTTTTAGGTAAAGTCTGATATGCCCAGGAATTTTAGCTGGCTTATACAGGATGAGATTGCAGGCATGGCGAGGCCCATGCCAATGATTACTGATCTTGAATTCCTTAAGGATATTGGTATAGAGGCAATAGTATCGTTAACCGAACTACCACTTCATAAAACATTAATAGAAGAGTTTGGATTTGAATATAAACATATTCCGATTGTAGACCTGACATCGCCGACACAGGAACAAATTGGTGATTTTATATCATTTGTAAATAAAATTGTAACTTCCAGAAAAAAAATTGTTGTTCACTGTGATGCGGGAATTGGTAGAACGGGTACAATGCTTGCGTGTTATTTAGTTAACAAGGGTTACAGCGCAAAAAGGGCTATTTCTGAGGTGCGTAGAAAAAGGCCAGGTTCTGTTGAGACAGTGGAACAGGAAGACACTATAATAAAATACGAAGAAATGCTCTTAAAGAGACCTAATAACTAAATCTGGTAATAATATTCAGAAAAATTAGTGTAGAATCTTTTTGTTATTTTTTTGAATCTTTTCAAGGCGTTCATTAGCAATTATTGCAGCGCCGATGGCGGTCGTTATCTGTGGGTCTGGCGGGACGTGTAAAGCAACTCCCAATTCTTCTTCCAACGACTTTTTTAATCCACGATTAAAGGCAGGACCACCGTCAAAAAAAATAGCTTCTCTAACTCCGACTTTTTTTACCATAGATACTACTCTTTTGGCAATAGATTTATGAATACCGGCAATGATATCTTCTACCCGCCTTCCCTGAGATAGCAAGGAAATTACTTCTGATTCGCCAAAGACTGTGCATAAGCTATTTATTTGAGGTATATCCTCAGCCCTTTCGGAGAGTGTTCCTAATTCATCCAATTCTACTTCAAGGATACGGCTCATTACTTCGAGGAATCGTCCGGTACCAGCTGCGCATTTATCATTCATGGCAAAATCTACCATAATTCCATTATTGTCTAAAGCAATTACCTTACAATCCTGACCGCCAATATTTATAAGAGTTCTGACATTAGTTTTCTTCCCCATAATCCATTTTGCCGCTTTTGAATTAGCAGTTATTTCTGTAACAACTTCATTTGCCTGAATCAATCTGCGGCCGTATCCTGTTGCAACTGAATATTGAATTTCATCTTCTCTTATGGCAAGGTCTTCCGCCATTTCGTCAAACAGCAGTTTTATAGTTTTTTTACAATTTGTTCCTGTTGAGGAAGTTTTTGAGCCGATAACGGTGTGCCCGCACATTACAACGACTTTTGTAGTGGTTGAGCCTATGTCTATTCCTGCGACTATTTTCATGTTTATATAATAACCGTTATTAGTATGTGTGACAAGGCAAAACATGACATAATTAATAGTGAAATAATAATCAGGAAGTGTGTTTTCCGTTGACAATATATTAATTACCTGTAAAATTAATGAAAAGTAGTTGATTATTAATTAAGTAGTTAGTGCGATTCAAGCCGCTACGGCGACTCGTTGCGGTTATTTTGTTTCTAATAAAAATTAGTTTGTACATGAAATATTGAAGAGTGATATGAAAAAATCAGTAAGAGATGACGTAAGAAATATAGCAATTATAGCTCACGTTGATCATGGTAAAACTACCCTTGTGGATCAATTTCTCAAGCAAAGTGGTACATTCAGGTCTAATCAACAGATTCAAAATGTGGAATGTATTATGGACTCCAACGAACTTGAGCGTGAGCGTGGTATTACAATCCTTGCCAAAAATACATCTATCAATTATAAGGGGGTAAAGATTAATATAATTGATACACCGGGTCACGCAGATTTTGGCGGAGAGGTGGAACGTGTTCTTAAAATGGCTGATGGCGTTTTGCTACTTGTGGACGCTGCTGAAGGGACAATGCCTCAAACCAGGTTTGTGCTTCGAAAGGCGCTCGGTTACAATTTGAAACCGCTCGTGGTGATTAATAAGATTGATAGGCCTGATGCCAGATGTACAGAAGTATTGAACGAAGTATTTGATCTTTTTGTTGAACTCAATGCAACAGATGAGCAGTTGGATTTT
>MHYY01000171.1 GCA_001830285.1 Planctomycetes bacterium RIFCSPLOWO2_12_38_17
AGCACTTGCTTCCCAGCAAAGATTGTCGCTTTTTCCTTGCCAAACGGCTTGATGCTTCATTCAAGAATACAATGTTATAGTCTTTGTCTACAATATTGATATAATCATGAATGTAATCAAGTGCCGTCTGTAGAAATTTTTCTGATACTTCCATCGTCCCTCCTTATAGAAGAAATTCAACGCTTACACATTCGGAAGGTTAAAATTAAAATCAATATAACATAACTCAATTTTCTTAACAATATGTAAATCCTCTACATCATTATTTTTTACTTGCAAAGAAATCTTTGATTAATTAAAATGAGAGTAATTGTTTTTCAAAATATTTATCCGTATAAATTATACTATCAATGATGGTTCGAGAGCGTTCTCGAAATCATTGGAACATTAGTTAGTCATAGGAGGAGAGAAACATGTTAAGGAAGTTTGGCTATGGTTTGGTTGTTGTTGGTGCACTTATGCTCGGCGTAGGTGTTGTAAATACTGTTTTCGTTGGTTCAGCAATGGCAGAGGAAACGAAGTGCGATAAATGCGGACATATGCCTTCAAAAGCAGAAAATGATTGCAAGTGCGAGTGTCATCAAGCAAAGCACTAATTTTAATTTGAATATTTTATAATTCAAATTGTCAAAGAAAAGGCAACTTCATTAAGTTGCCTTTTCTGTTATGGAAGAAAATAAAAATGTTAAAAAAATTTAGCGCTGGTTTTGTTCTTGTTGCAACATTAACGATGTGTATGGGTATTGTAAACACTGCATTTGTCAATTTTGCAAGCGCATCTGAAGGAGAAAAAATGCGAGAAGTGTGGACACCTGCCTTCTGAACGTGCAAAAAACGATTGTAAGTACGATTGCCAAAAACCAAAATACTAATAAAAAGAGCTACAAAATCCCCTTTAATCCTATACGACTTACGGGATTAGAGGGGATTTATATTTTCTTCATCCAATATTTATAAATTTCATCGCCAAATTACAAACTTTCATCTGCATAATTAAGTCCGATCTCCAGCCACATTTTTTGATGCCTCACAGCACAGTAATATAATCAATTCGCATTTCATCAAAATTTTTGCCAGATAATAGCATGCATCCACATTTAATCCTTTTACTATGGTTTCTGCAAATACATTATCTCGTTACAGACACAATTCTGCCCAGCACGGCAATAAAAGTGTAAACGATTTGTTTACACTCGTTAAATTTTTGTTACCAACCGTCATATACTTATAATATAGGTAGTTATAACCATCCTTCCCTCTATCCCGTGAAAACAAATCGTTTACACACAACTTAAAGCAAATTATATCCTAAAAATTTTTTATTTCACCGAACATCAGAAATAGATAATAGTTAGAACAATTCTGTCCGTCTTTAATTTTATGGGGTACATTGGTTGCGAAATACAATTACAGCTTTCACAGATGAACTTTATGTAAATCTGAAAACGTAAATTTGAATTGCTGTTAAACGTCGTACCTTTAAAGACAGGACTACACAAATGTTAACAAAAAGAATACTAATAGTTGATGATGAAGAAGGATACCGGAAGGTATTGTTGAATTCATTAGCAGAGATTGGATACGAAACGAAGGCTGTAAGAAACGGTTATGAGGCACTAGAAGAAATCAAAAAGCAAAATTATTCGGTCATCTTGCTGGATGTAAAGATGCCGGGCATGGACGGCATAGAATTTTTAGAGCGGATACAGGGAATTAAATCAACATCTAATGTGGTAATTATTACAGCATACACAGATAAGGACGTCGTAAAGGAAGCAGTCATAAAGGGAGCCAAAAAGGTAATAACAAAACCTTTTAGTATGGACGACATCGAGGCGTGCCTCAAAGAGTTTACAAAATCTGCAATCAATAATTTACATAGCTCTGCTAATCTAACTTGGGAGGATTAAATAATGCCAAAAATATTTAAGGAACGCGTACTTATCGTTATCGCTGCATTTTTGCTTTTCGGGTTGTTTCCTTTATTTCTTTTAAAAATATTGGCATTTCCAAGGGCAAGCGCTGAATTGAAACAGGGCGTTCAAAGAAACCTTGAAGGCATTGTAAACAAACAAAGGGATATGCTCACGCTTTTATGGGATGAAAGAAAGTCGCATGCAAGGACTATTTCAGATACTATTCAGAGCGAGCTGCTTATACGCGGCAGCGAAGATTTTACAAGCATTGTAACTGGTAATAACGAATATGAATATCTCAGATTAAAAACACAACTGGAGTGTACAAAGACAGACTATGGATACAAAGGGATATTCATTTGCGACGAAGCTGGGATTATTTTGACTGCAACTGAAAATGCAAAATCTCTGGTTGGTATGAATATTATGAAGGAAAAACCCTTCAAAAATATCCAGAAAACCTTATATGACGGCGATACATACACTTCTGATATAACACATTTTGTTCTGGCTAACGGTATTCAAAACAGCGAGGAAGATGAATTGCCTTCCATGTTTATATCTCTTCCGATTAAAGGTGAAAATCGCGATGTAATTGGCGCAGTAGTATTGTGGATGGACACTTCGATATTAGACAAGGCAATGAAAAGCGTAATTTTGGGTAAGACTGGCGAAGTATATCTGGTAAATAAAGAGGGAACCATGATAACCCACTCAAGATTTTCTGAACATATAAAAAATAATAACGCAGAGACATGCAAGACATGTCATAAAGTCACTGAACCTGAGACAAGTATGCTAACGAAAGGTGTATATAATTGTGTTACCGCAAGAACAGGTGGCTACAACCTTGAAGGGTACAGAGATTATGACGGAATAAAAGTGGTTGGCGCATGGACATGGAACAAAGACTTGAACATGGGATTAATAGCGGAAATAGACGCAGACGAGGCATTGGGCGCTGTAGACAATATCAATTCGATGTTAAAATCTCTCATGATAGTAATAATAATACCGGCTTTTGTTCTGGCTACTTTAATGTACAGAAAATTGAACACAGGATTTATGTTAAAAAATCTGCCTCTGCCAAAAAAGGCTTTACTGGGTGTGACAAGCATCATCGCAGTAGGATTTGTCATAGCCATCCTAGATGGCTATGAATTAAGGAAGGAACGAGGTTTCCTTAGAGAACAGAAGTATAAAGTCCACAATCCATTAAATGTCTTTGGTTCAATTGTAACACAAAGAGACGAGGATTTTATTAAAAACAATATTTCAAAATTCAAGGAAGAGTTTCCAGTAATTAAATCCGAAAACACACCAAATAAAAACAGAAAGGATAAAGATGCACGGATTAACGTAATACAGCCAGAGGAAAAAACTGTCGCAACGTGGGAATTAAAACCATAATAAAATTTTTTTAATGGAGGTTAATAAAATGAACAACACACTATTATTAACAAAAACCGATTCTAATGCAGTTCTTGATTTACAGGATTTAAAAGGTTGGTATGAGTACGAACCTTCCTATGATGGTGTTATTACACATATCAACAGTGCTGGTGCAAAACTCTTTGGATTTGCTTCACCGGATGATTTAATCGGAAAAAAGGTCAACGAGTTGTATGCGCACCCTTTCGACCATGAAAAGACACTATCAATGCTGTTCAGAGACGGAGAGGTTAACGAATTTTATACGTTAATGAGGACAAAAAGCGGAAAACTATTTTACATAAAACAATCCAGTTCGGTTGTTACGGAAGGCCTGTATAAATGTCCTCTTAAGGTAAAAAGCGAATTCTTACCTATTCAGACACTAAATTCTGTATAGTCGCGGGCTAAATACAATAGGAGATTTGTATTCATGAATCCAGTAACACAAACATCAAACGGTAACACCAGGGTGCTTATATTGGCAACGCTGGCATTCGCAGTATGTTTTGCAGGCTGGGCGTTGTTCTCTCCGCTTGCAGTGTATTTTAAAGTTGAATTTAATTTATCCTCTACAAAAGTAGGACTGCTACTTGCTATGCCTGTATTGCTTGGTTCAATTGCCAGGGTGCCCATTGGAGTATTAACAGACAAGTACGGCGGCAGGCGGATTTTTAGCATTTTGCTGCTATTTGGATTTTTCCCAATGTTTATCGCGAGTTTTGCAAATAGCTACTGGTTTTTATTAATATGCGGGTTTTTCTTTGGTATGGTAGGCACATCATTCGCCATTGGAATTCCACAAGTCTCACAGTGGTATCCCAGAGAAAAACAGGGACTGGCACTCGGTATTTACGGAGTCGGAAATATCGGTTCTGCCCTTGCCACCTTTGGCGCGCCATTCCTTGCAGAATCTATTGGATGGCATAAGGTATTTATGATCTATTCGATCCCACTGCTTTTTATGGCGTTTGTATACTGGTTTTTCTCTGCTGATGCGCCACGGCCTGCTAATGCAAAACCCTCCACATTCAGTGATAAACTAAAGGTATATAAATCTTCCAATTTAATCTGGGTTTTTTGTCTCTTTTATTTCATGACATTCGGATTTTTCGTAACATTTTCATTATGGTTGCCTTCCTATTTCAGGGACTTTTACAAAATCACGCCTGTAAAAGCAGGTAGCTTAACCGCGATATTTGTCTTTGTCACTACATTCTCGCGTATCCTAGGTGGATATCTTGGTGACCATATTCCTGGCAGACGCATACTTGTCGTTCTTTCGCTGTTTATATTAAGCATCCTGATTTTCCTGAATCTAAATGTATCATTAATGATAACACTTACATTCTTTTATCTGATGGGCGTCTGTCTTGGCATAGGCAACGGTGTGGTATTCAAGCTTGTAGCTGAGTATTTTCCAAAAGATACCGGTACAGTTGGCGGTATGGTGGGAGCTGCTGGCGGTCTGGGCGGTTTTTTCATCCCAATCATCCTCGGCACGATTCGTGACTACACCAATAATTATTCTTTAGGTTTTATATTCGTAGCTCTTGTGTGCCTTATGAGCCTTTCTTTTATGGAAGAAAAGACGTTAGTCAAGTTGCACAGAAAGGTAGCACAGGCTTAATATTTAATAAAATTTTACAAAAACTACTGTTTATGAGCGTATTAAAAATCGCAACATATTCATCTGATAATCGCTGGTTCAATACCGTTATGGCAACAGTCATAATAGCGGTTGTCTCACAACTCTACGGATTCGAAAGAATTTCACCGTACTTCTTTATTACAGGATTAGTCGCGCTTTTATCAGTAATCGTATTTATGATTGTACGGATTGTTTTATTCAATAAGGATGCAATAAATGATTTGTTCAATCCAGAAAAGAGCCTGTATTTTTTTGCAATTATCAGCGCAGTTAATTTTGCAGGAATGTGTTTTTCCATGATATTTCATATGAACTTAACGGCAAACATATTCTGGTACGTGGCAATAACTCTATGGGTGGTTATTTCTCTTTCTACCTTTAGTATATTATTTTTGCACGGAAAATCGAGAGACAGAAAGTTCGAAGAGGTACTACATGGCGGATGGTTCTTTGCCACTGCAGGCACACAATCCACCGCACTTCTCGGAATAATTGTAGCGGGAGAGGCGACAAAAAATATATTGTTCATACATATATTTTCATTTGCCTTATGGTCTATAGGAGCCTGTTTATACATTATATTTATGGCGCTGATTATCCTTAGACTGTTCTTTTATCAGTTCAAAATAGATACATTGCTATCACCGTACTGGATGAACATGGGCGCAGCCGCACTAACAGCCGTTACAGGAATTGAATTGTATCAGCATATAAGCATAATGGGTGGACCATTTATGGAATTTCTTCCTTTTCTAAAAGGAATTTCTTTATTCTTCTGGTCTGCGGGTCTATGGTGGCTGCCTTTTCTTATAGTACTGGCAATAAGAAAACAAGTCTTTAGTAAAGAAGGGCTTGTATTCACTGTGGGTTACTGGGAAATTGTCTTTACGCTCGGTTTATATGCCCACAGCGCAATTAAATTATTCTGCTTATTCGGGGGACAATATCTAAATGTAATTTCAATATGTTTTTATATCGTTTGTATCATATTCTGGTGTTTTTCATTTATTTTTACACTCGTTCATTTGGTAAGGTCTTCGATATGGGTGCCTGTTAACGACCTGACAATCAATTATGTTATTCCTTACAGCTTTAGACTACGCGGCAGGCTCTTCAAAGTAAAAGAGGTTGTAAATGAATGGGTTGACCAGTCCATCCAGGGCGTATTGAAAAAACACTATTGCATAGTTACCACCAACAATATCACATGCCATATCTCCTGCGATTTAATTACAAAAAAATGGTACTTTGATCAGGTAAAGGATTAAATATTTCCATAACTCATATTTTACCTTCCAAATACCTGACATATCAAAAATCATCCCTTTTATAGTTAATACATAATTTTTATATTATTAAAACGGTTATCTATATTAACTGGAATAAGCCTAAGATTATATTTATAATTATCATAACTATTATTCAGGCGTAGAATTCACCTTTGTATAAGGACTGGAAAGACGCTTGTTAACAAGCTACAAACCATAACCGTATCTAATTATCGTTCAGTATTGCTCAACTTAAAGTGAATCTACTGTTTGTCTAAAGGCTATATATTATGATAAAAGGCGTAAATCTCTTTAGCGGTATAGGAAGGAAGCTACTCTGCTGGTTTTTATTACTATCCATTCTTCCCATTATGGTGGTTGCCATTCTTACCTATCGGTACGCAAGGGAAACTATAACGAACGAACTGATTAACGAGGAGGCATTCATTGCCGAGGGTATTAAAAACCACATTTTAACCATCCTCAATGCAGGTGAATATTCTTCCCAGTTCTTTGCCTCAGATGAATTTATCAGAAGACATCTGGAGATGTTGAATAACAACCCTGACAACAAGCACATTATAAGAAAATTTAACGATTACATGGTATACAAGACAAATCTGAATAAAGATTTTTACGAAACCTTTGTCTTAAACCATGCGGGCATTATCGTGGCATCAAGCAATAAGAAAAGTATCGGCAGGATAGAATTTGGCGCAGATTATTTCACTTACGGCAAACATGGTACTTACGTAAAGGATGTTTACATGAATGAAAATACCGGAGAGTATTCCATAGCCTTTGCCGCCCCTGTTTTGAAAAAACGCGGCGGTAAGTTTTTGGGGGTGCTGGTAATAAGGTTTAATGCAAACAGATTAAATGAAATCGTCACTGGCAAAAAAACAGGCATAAAAGATGATGCGGGTTCTTTTCTTAGAAGAGGCATGACAAGCGAGGCATATATAGTAAATAAAAATTATATGCTTATTACAAGCTCAAGATTTAAGGAAAATGCAATTTTAAAACAACAGTCAAAAACCGAACCTGTAACCATAGCGCTTAACTACGGAAAGGAAGTTACCGGTGTGTACAAAAATTATATGGATAAAAGTGTAATTGGCGCAACACGGTATTTAAAAAAGACGGGCTGGATATTGCTTGTAGAAACAGAAGAATCAGAGGCATACTCCCCGATTTCCAAATTTAAAAACCGCGCAATTACAGTAGTGGGTATTTGTATTGTTGCTGTTATCTTTATTTCATTCTTCGTTTCGCGTGGAATTATCAATCCCATTATTCTTCTTGTTAATGGCATGAAACGGGTCGCACAGGGCGATCTGAATTTCCGCCTTGAAACTAATTTGAAAGACGAACTTGGTGAACTTACGGCATCATTTAACCTCATGACTGACGACGTTAAGGACTCCCGAGAAAAACTGCTGAAGTTGAAGGCCGACCTTGAAGAAAGAAAGGAATATCTGGAAAGTATATTAAGGTATGCGAATGAACTAATATTCACATTGGATACCCATGGAAACTTTACATTTATCAACCCTAAAATCAAAGATTGGAATTACAGCGAAGAAGAACTAATCGGCCAGCACTTCTCGTCTATCCTGCCCGATAAACAGCGGAAGAATATAGACCAGGTTATTTACAACAGTTCTGCCAGGATATTCGAAATTGAGGTGCTGGATAAACAAAAGTATACCAGAAATATCTTGCTAAGCACATCGCTTATAAAAAACATTAAAGGACAATTGATAAGCATTCTCGGTGTTGCCGGCGATGTAACAGAGCTTAGAAGGCTCGAGAAGAAGCTTGTCCAATCAGACAGGCTCGCATCCATAGGCCAATTGGTTGCTGGAATTGCTCATGAAGTTAATAATCCCATAGGTGTAATTTACCTTTACAGCACAGAAAGTTTAAAGTTATATGAGAAAGTTACCAATTCCCTGAAACTCATAAGTTCGATACCCATTTCCGATAATGCAAACCAGTTAACCGAAGTAATTAACAACCTTGATACTGGACTAAATACAGAATCAAGAAAGGATGCGTTAAAAAAAGAACTTTTACATATTGTTGACGATCTGAACAAGTATTGTAAGGAACTGGTACAGATAAATAATGTCGTTAACAAACACAGGGCATTTTTGTATGAATACCTGGAAGGTTCAGTGAAGGAATCTGTGCGATGTAAGGAATTGATTAGTGGCTTGCTGGATTTTTCAAGGCAAAAAGAGCCTGAAATGGGAATGTCAAACGTAAATGATCTTATAGATAACGTACTCAGCGTAGTTGAAAAACAGTACAGAAAGGAAAAAATAGAGGTAGTTCGAATGCTTGAGAATAACATACCTAACATTATGATGGATGCCCGCCAAATGGAACAGGTTATAATAAACATCGCCAATAACGCCGTTCTTGCCATGAAAGAAGCGGCGGGTAAGGTCGAACATCTCGGAACACTTAGAAAGGGCGAGTTAACGATAGGCTCGCGATTCCATCCAGAGAGGGAATGTGTTGAAATATTTATAAAGGATACAGGTATTGGTATCAGTAAAAAAGACCTGAGCAGGATTTTTGACCCATTTTTTACCACGAGAAAAGACGGTAAAGGCACAGGACTCGGTTTAAGCATCAGTTACGGAATTGTCAAGATGCATGATGGAAGTATTGAGGTGGAAAGCGAAGTGGAGAAGGGCACGACATTTAAAATATTTCTACCCTTAAAGGCAAATAAGGAGCAGGAACTGTCTGTGGTTAAATTATAAGTGCCAACCGTAAATTATCTGTTATAATTATTATAAATAATTTTATTGGCATCATGTAACTGCAATTTTTTAACATGCGTATAATAATGCAATCTACTGATGTATTTAAAGACAATAATTAATCATATTGAGTATTTTAATGAGAACAGACAATACAAGAATATTAGTTGTTGATGACGAAATTGGATACAGAAAGGTATTAAGCAATGCACTGACTGAGCGCGGCTTTATCGTTAAAACCGCTGCATCTGGTGAAGAAGCCCTTGAGGAACTTAAAAAACAGGAGTTTGCAATTGCACTGATAGATATGAAACTTCCCGGCGGTATTGATGGACTGGAATTGCTTCAGAGGATTAAAAGGACATACAATACTTCTGTATTAATAATGACTGCGTACGGCGGTATAGAAACTGCCGTCGAGGCAATGAGGCGAGGTGCGCTTAATTATATTACCAAACCTTTTAATCTCGATGAGATACTCCTTAACATTGATCGCCTGATAGAGCAGCAAAATATTATAGATGAGAACAGATACCTTCATTCAGAACTTGAAAAGGTCTACGGGTTAAAGAAGATTATTGGCAGCTCAAGGGAAATACAGAAGGTACTGGATATGATTTCAAGGGTTGCCTTTAGTTCAGCAACCGTACTGATTACAGGGGAAAGCGGGACTGGAAAAGAACTTGTGGCAAGGGCAATCCATTTTACTGGCAACAGGAAAGATAAAAAATTTATTGTAATCAATTGCGCCACATTATCAGAGAATTTACTGGAAAGCGAACTATTTGGGCACGTGAAGGGTTCATTTACCGGCGCTATAAGGGACAAAAAAGGACTTTTTGAAGAGGCAGATAGCGGTACATTATTTATGGATGAAATCGGCGATATACCAAAATCAGTTCAGGCAAAGATATTGCGCGTCCTGCAGGAAGGGGAGTTTATTCCTGTGGGAGACACTGCCACAAAAAGGGTTGACGTTCGCATCATAGCAGCAACGAATCAAGACTTACTTCAATGCGTACAGGAAAAGGAATTCCGTGAAGATTTATACTACCGTCTGAATGTAATCAATATCAAGATGCCACCGTTACGCGACAGGAAAGAGGATTTACCACTCCTCGTTAAACATTTTATAGATAAATATAACAAAAAGGAAAACAAACAAATTAAGGGGATTACCCAAGATGTAGAAAAGGAATTTTATAACTACACCTGGCCCGGCAACGTCCGCGAGTTGGAAAACGTCATAGAAAGGGCTGTCACCCTCACAAATGAAGACATAATATCCTTAGATACAATTTCATCCCTTGTAAAAAAAGAAGGTAACGCAGAACCTACAGAGGATGAGTTACTTTCCAGTCCATATAAAGAGGCGCGCAGAAAGGCACTGGATTCGTTCAATGTAAAGTATATAACAAAGGCAATAAACAAGACAGAGGGAAATGTAACAAATGCAGCCAAAGAAAGCGGAATAGAACGTCAGTACCTCCAGCGC
>MHYY01000172.1 GCA_001830285.1 Planctomycetes bacterium RIFCSPLOWO2_12_38_17
CAATCACAAATGCTGTGATTCATCGTGATTATTATAAAAAGCGTGATATTGAAATTAAAATTTTTCAAGACAGAATCGAAGTTGAGAGTCCCGGTCTTTTTCCATATAACATCACTAGGAGTAATATCGGATGGGTTAGAGCAGAAGGATACCGGAATGATCTTTTAGTAAAGCATTTGCGCGAGTTTCCGGCCCCGCCGAACTTGGATCAGAATGAAGGCGTGCGCGCCATGAGGCAGGAAATGATGTCACAGAATTTGTATCCTCCGATATTTTTTTCATATCCGCTTTATCAAGATTCAGTAAAAGTTGTACTCCTTAACGAACATCGTCCTTCTGAGTGGGAGAAGATAAGTGAGTATTTGCTGGAGAATAAATATATTGTTAATCAAAAGGCGCGTGAGATAACAGGGATTGTCCAGAGAGACAAGATGGCAAGAATTTTGAAAAATTGGGTAAAGCAGGGGCTTTTGATCCAGATAGTTCCTTCATCCGGTTTTATGAAAGGAACAAGGTATAGATTACCGGACAGTTCCGAAGTGGCGTCTAAATAGTAGATTAAGCTTCTTACTTGTTTTTAAAAAAGCAAGTAAGAATTAAGTCGTTTGTTTGCAATATGTTATGACTATTTTACTTGTTTTTGGCTTCCAGAATAGGAAGTATCTATAAGATTAAAAAATGGAATTTTAGCTTTGAGAAAACCGCAAGTAGTTATCAATAATAGACTTACAGGAATACTAATCGGATCTATTAGATATAGTTAAAGAATATGGCGCTGCATAAAAACTTTCCTAAAGATAAATTTGCAATTTTAGAACCGGATATTCGTTGGTTTCCGGCTGATGAAGCACTTCGCGCGCCGGGAGGCTATGAGAAACTGCTCCCGCCTTTTGTGCCAGAACTCCGGAAACGTGTCAAGGAATGGAGGGATAAGGGATACGAGGGAGCAAGCGCAACATCCAAGGCTCTTTTGACTTGGTGGTTCAAGGAAGAACATCTTGCTTCTGGGGCGGACGGCAATGCGTTTTCATTTCGGTATTATTTTGCCCAGCGTGAGTCAGTTGAAACTATCATCTGGTTATATGATGTTGCCGGGGTCCGAAATAAATATGACCTTTTGCCGTTTGATTCTCTGGGGCGTGTAAGCCCTAATATGTTTGATGAGGACTGGCTTCGGTTAGTTATTAAGATGGCGACAGGGAGCGGTAAAACAAAGGTAATGAGCTTGCTTCTTGCGTGGTCGTATTTTCATAAGCTCTATGAGCCGGAGTCGGAGCTTTCCCGCAATTTTCTTTTAATTACGCCGAATATTATCGTGCTTGAGCGTATTAAAGCCGATTTTGATGGGTTAAAGATATTCTATCAAGACCCTGTTTTGCCTGATAATGGATATGAAGGCAGAAACTGGCAGGATGATTTTCAAATAACTTTGCACTTGCAGGATGATCTCACCGCCATTTCTCCTTCAGGGAATATTTTTCTTACTAATATTCATCGTGTTTATGAAGGCGATGTCAAAGGAGCGTCTTTCAGTGATGAGGACTTGACAGATTATTTCTTGGGAACAAAGCCTGTTTCAAAAACAAATGAGTCTTTGGTTGAGCTTAGCAGTGTTGTAAGAGATATAGATGAGATTGTGGTTTTTAACGATGAAGCTCATCATATTCACGACCCAAAAATGGCATGGTTTACGTCTATTCAGGACATAAATAATAAATTGAAACAGAAAGGTAAGCAGATTTCTTTACAGATAGACTGCACGGCAACGCCGAAACATGATAATGGATCGATATTTGTGCAGACGATTTCCGACTATCCGCTTGTTGAGGCAATTCATCAAGGCGTTGTTAAGACCCCTGTTCTCCCTGATCAGGCAAGCCGGGCAAAGTTGCAGGAAAAACAGAGTGCGATATTTACCGAGAAATACGAAGATTATATAAATCTTGGTATTGAAGAATGGAAAAAGATTTCTAAAGAACTTGAACCGACCGGTAAAAAAGCCATTTTGTTTATTATGACGGATGATACAAAAAACTGCGATGAGGTGCAGGCGTATTTAGAAAAGAATTATTCTGCTTTAAACGGTAAAGTTTTGACTATTCATACTAACAAAAGCGGTGATATATCGGAAAAGGTAACCGGCAAAGCAAAGGAAGAATTGGATCGACTACGGAAAGAAGCCAATGAAATTGATGGACCGGAAAGCCCTTACGAAGTGATTGTTTCAGTCTTAATGCTTAAAGAAGGATGGGATGTTAAGAACGTTACCACAATAGTAGGTCTTCGAGCATATGTAGCGGCATCAAACATTTTACCGGAGCAAACGCTTGGGCGAGGTTTAAGGCGGATGTTTTTCGGCCGGGAGGATGTGGAAGAATATGTAAGTGTTGTTGGAACACCGGCATTTATGGATTTTGTTGAGTCGATCAAGGCAGAAGGTGTTGAGTTAGAAAAGCGAAAGATGGACAGCACGACAAAAGCGGTTACGCCAACTGTCATTGAAGTTGACCATGACAATCCGAAGAAAGATATTCGAAGGTTAGATATTGAGCTTCCGATTTTGACACCGAGAATACAAAGGGAGTATAAGAATTTATCTGATTTAAATGTTTCAGGCTTCAAGCATGCAAAGCTAAAAGTGAAGCAGTTTAATGAACAGGAACAGCGAGAGATTGTTTTTAGGCACGTTGTTGAAGAAAAGGTTCACCATACGACTATTCTGGAAAGTAATATTGAGCCGAACTATCAGAGCGTTGTCGGTTTTTTTGCTCAAAGTATTATGCGTGAGCTTCGCCTTTTTGGATGTTATGACATTTTGTTCGGCAAAGTTAAAGAGTTTATTTATTCGCACCTCTTTGATGCAGAGGTTGATCTTAATGATAAGAATGTTTTAAGAAACCTTTCAGAAATCGAAGTTACAAAGACAATAATTCAGACTTTTAAAAATGAAATCAATGCTTTAACGGTGAAGGATGTTGGCGATGCTGAAATCAAGAATTATATTAAGGTCAGTAGTAGCCGTCCGTTTGTCGTCAACGACCGGGCGTATTTAGTGCCTAAGAAAAGCGTATTTAACAGGATTGTCGGAGACAGCCAGTTTGAGCTTGAGTTTGCGGATTTCCTTGAACGATTGGGTGATGATGAAGTTGTTTCGTTTGCGAAGAATTATTACGAAGTGCATTTTAAGATAGACTATAAAAATGCTGATGGGACAATAGCAAATTATTACCCAGACTTTTTTATCAAAACGGATGAGAAGACGGTTTATATCGTTGAGACTAAGGGGCGGGAGGATTTTGATGATCCATTGAAGATTAAAAGGCTTGCTCTGTGGTGCGATGACGCGAATGCCCGGCAAAAGAAGATCGAATATAAAATGCTCTATGTGAAGCAGGAAGAGTGGGATAAATATAAACCTAAAAATTGGAGCGATATTGTTAAGTTGTTTAAGTAGAAATCTTCAAGCAAAAAATCAAAGACCGTATTGCGCACTGTATCTGTGTTAGAACTCACTAACTATTTAGATTGATTGCAGATATGAATAAATTTAAGCGTTCAGGTAAGTTCTCTGTGTATATAGTTGAATGCAGCGATAATACGTTTTACGCCGGGTATACGAATAACCTTGAAAAACGCCTGAGAGAACACAATGATGGCGAGAAGGGTATCAAGAGAGGATAGCGATATAGATATAATTATTGTTTCCAAAGATTTTAAAAATAAAAGTATCTTTGAAAGGGTGGAACTTACAACAGGTATTGGTAGAGAACTGGTGAAAAAAACCATGGAACCTTTTGCTATTATGTATTACTCTGATGAGGAATGGAATAAAGGTGCTTCACTCATAATAAATACAGCAAAAGAAGACGGAGTAGTAATCTATGACTGAAAGATTGTTCAGGAATAAAGAATTTATGGAAGACCTGACTTCTTTTCACAATTAACGTTAGAGTGAATGCGCTAAAAAGTTGAAATGAAGGTTCGTGATATTATTCCAATAGGATAAACCCCGATGGAAATGGATTTTATTACAGATGGGCTGAATGTATTGAAAGAAAGCAACCTTTTACGTGAGTTCAGAATTATTGAGGGCGCGCAGGGTACTCATGTGGAGATTGATGGCAAGGTATACCTATCGTTCTGTTCAAATAATTATCTCGGACTTGCCAATAATCCTCTCATAAAGCAGGCTGTGATTGATGCTATTAATCAGTATGGGTGGGGGGCGGGGGCATCACGGCTGGTTTCAGGCAGTATGACGCTTCATCAGGAGCTTGAGAAGAAGATTGCTGAATTTAAGGGAACGGAAGCCGCACTGTTATTCTCCACCGGTTACATGGCTAATATAGGCGCTATATGCGCCCTTGTTTCCAGAGAAGATATTGTGATTGGAGATAAGCTGAACCATGCAAGTATTATTGATGGCTGTCGTCAGTCGGGGGCAGCCTTTCGCATTTACCCTCACAAGGATTTGAATCAGTTAGAATCGTTATTGCAAAGGTCTTCGTCATATCGCAGAAGACTTGTAATTACGGACAGTTTATTCAGTATGGATGGTGACATTGCTCCGCTTCAGGAGATTGTTGATCTTGTTAAAAAATATGATGCCATCCTTATGGTTGATGATGCGCATGCCATAGGTATATTTGGAAAAAATGGAAGGGGTATGGCAGAATACTTTAACCTAGAAGGAAAGATTGACATTATTATGGGTTCTTTGAGCAAGGCAATCGGGGGTATCGGAGGGTTTATTGCCGGGAGTAAGAATTTAATTGAATTTTTAAAAAACAAGGCGCGTTCTTTTATTTATACAACTGCACTGCCTCCCGCCGCATGCGCAGCCTCCATTGCGGGACTAACATTAATTCAGGAGGATAAATTCCTTGTTAACAAACTATGGGAAAATATAAATCATTTAAGAACCCGGTTGTCAGGCTTCCAAAATAATATTACTGTGGAAAGCCCTGTCGTGTCTGTTATAGTAGGCTCATCAGGGGATGCGCTTGATTTATCCAAAAAGCTTTATCAAAAAGGCGTTCTGATTCCTGCAATTCGCCCGCCGACCGTGCCTCCTGGTACAAGCAGATTACGTGTTTCTCTAATGGCAACTCATACCAAAGATGATATAAACAGATTGATAGATACCATGAAAGATACTGGATTTTTAACCAAAAAACACAAAAACGAATTCAACCATGCACAGACCTACGTGGGTTGAAATTAATTTAAATGCACTGAAACATAATTTGCTCGCTATAAGAAAAAGAGTAGGACAGCAAATAAAGATAATAGGCATTGTTAAGGCGGATGCCTATGGTCATGGTGATTATGAAGTAAGCAAGACCTTGTTGAACAACGGCGTTGAAATGCTGGGCATAGCCATTATAGAAGAAGGCATTCAATTAAGGGGAAAGGGTATTAAGGCACCGCTTTTGCTTCTCGGCGGATTCTTCGAGGAACAGATTGAGGACATTATTCGATATGACTTAACTCCAACTGTCTATGATTTGAAAATTGCTGGTTTATTATCAGAGAAGGCAGTGCTTTTAAACAAGGTCGTCAAGGTTCATGTCTATGTTGATACAGGCATGGGTAGCATCGGCGTGAGGTTCGACAGGGCAGTCGAGTTTATAAGGCGTGCAAAAGACATGAAAAACCTCTTGATTGAAGGGATTTATACACATTGTTCAAGCTCAGATGAAAAAGAAAAGGAGTTTACAAATCTTCAAATCAAGAGATTCAAAGATGTATTGACGATGCTGGATACGCTCAAAATATTTATTCCGTTTAAACACATGGCGAATAGCGGCATTATTATTAATTATCCTGACGCATATTTTAATATGGTAAGGCCCGGTCTTTTATTATATGGACTTTATTCATCGGAAGACTTATCAAGAGATATAGGAGTTATGCCTGTTATGAGTTTTAAAACCAAGATTATTCATATTAAGGAAATGGAGCCGGGAGATGTTGTAGGTTATGGCAGGACATATCGTGTTACAAAATCTATACGTGTTGCAACACTTCCCGTTGGATATGATGATGGATATAACCGCCTGCTTTCAAATCAGGGAAATGTTATTATAAGAGGCAAAAAAGCCCCAATTATTGGTAGGGTTTGTATGGATCTGTGTTTTGTGGATGTAACAGATATAACTGACATATCAGTTGGGGATGAGGTAATATTATATGGTATGCAGGGCAAGGAAACCATAAGGATAGAATCAGTCGCTAAGCAATTAAACACAATTCCTTATGAGGTCATATGTAGCGTGAGTAAGCGTGTACCAAGGATTTATATAAACAAAGTAAATAACAAGTGTTTGTAATGATGCGTTTGACTACGTTGGTTTATCATGTTTTCTTCCGCATATTATGCACGTTACGATAAAGCCTATCACTACGACAACAAACGTGATAAATGCAGCCATAAGTAAATTTCCGTATATTCCACCCATTTTTTTCTAATCAGGATTGTAAGCTCAAAATATTCTTAATTGATTTTAAGGTATATTTGTATTTTTAGTGAAGTATTATATAAAAGTCAACATTATTTTAAATTGTTATTTTAACAAATATTTAACCTTTCTCCTTTTCAAATTTTTCAATGGCTTCTGCCTGGCGTAAATAGAGAGGAGCTAATTCCTCCATTTTGCACCGTTGTCCTGATGAATACATCAATTCACCTAACAAAGCCACATACTCAGGTTTTGGCATAGCCATTTCTTCTTTATCTATAAAAATGTCCTTTTGCTGAAATATATTCTTGTAATTTGTAACACCATCTCCGAAGATAATTACCGGGCGTGGAAGCATGTTTAAAAGCTCTACAGGTTTGATTACCAGAAATTCTGATTGTTTCTTCCATTTGGTTGATTTACCGGCTTGTTTGTTAGAAATGAAGTTAGGATTATAAATACATGCATATACATGATTCCGTCTTGCATCAATAACAGGGCATATGGGTGTTGAATTTATTGTGTAGTTTTCAGCGATGATGTCGAATATTGGCACGCCAATAACAGGTTTCTTTAAGGCATAAGCAAGCACCTTTGCACACGTCACACCAATACGCAATCCGGTGTACGAACCCGGTCCAACATCAACCGAGATTAAATCAATATTGCTGAGCGTCCACCCAATTTCCTTGAATATGGACTTAATTGTCGGGACGAGTTCTTTACCATGCTGCATGCCTGTTCCAAAATCTCTGGTAATGACTGTGTTTCTGTCTTTACATACGGCTACACCTCCGATAATACTGGATGTCTCTATACCAAGTACTTTCATAGATTTTTATATGGCATAAAGATTATTTTTAATAGGATCAAATTATTGAGAATTATTTCTGCTTGTTTGGTCTGAAAATTAAAAAATAAGTTTATTGCAAAAGTGCCTCGTTTACAAGACACAAATTTAGAGAATTGCATGCAAATAATGTAATAAGAAAGTATTTATATAATAACTATTTAAAATGGCAATATTGTTGGTTATGTAATACCATCATGAGTGCAGGTTTAATAGATTCAGTTATTCAAATAATCCTCCGGAATTATGTTTCCTCTTCCTAGAATTTTACATGGGTCGAGATGCTTCTTTATTATAGCCATTTCCTGCATGCCTGATTTGCCAATCATATCAAGCAGGTATTCTTTCCTGATTTTACCTATACCGTGTTCGGCTGAAATAGTGCCTCCCCAGCCAATAACTTGCTTTACTAACTTTTTATAAATCTGCCAGCCCTTTTCAGCCTCGCGGTCATTTTGCGGAATGAGATTTACGTGAAGGTGGTTATCTGCAATGTGGCCGAATATACAATGTTTAACGCCAGAGTTGTTTAAACTGCTCCGATACAATTCAAGCATGTCAAAAAAATGTTCATGTGGAACAGTAAAATCAGTTCCTAGTTTTGCCTGGTTGTACTGCCGTAGAGTTTTATTTACCAGCGAGGGTATGGCATAACGGAACGTTCTGAATTCGGTATTTTCATTAGAACTCTCACAGAACCAGCTTTTATTCAGTAACACGTCAAATTTTCTGCATATCTGGAACCATTTATCTGTGGTTTTCTTTTTTGTTTTAATATGAATTTCCTGCTCAAAGAAAATAGCCGACATAGCATTTTTGGGAATTTGTTGATTGATAGAACTCAAAAGTTTAAGTGAATTACAATCAAAATACTCAATGACGCAGGCGTCAATTGTGTCATTTATATTAGAAGTCCGATTTTTCAATGATTCGTTTTTGATAAAATCTGCAAAGCGCCAGGCGTCTTCTTCCCTGCCAAAAAAGACAATGCCACTAAAATATCCCTCGGGTTTATGGATTAACTCAACTTCAATTTCCGTGAATACACCTAGCGTACCTTCTGACCCAATAAAGAGGTCAATGGCGCTCATTCCTGGAGTTACGTAATATCCGCAAGAATGTTTTCCTTCTGGTATAGGATATTGGGGTAGATTTAGTTCAAATGTGTTTCTTGAACCTTTTAAAGCAATGTGACCTTTTTTATTTGCAACAAATTCACCTCGTCGTAAGTCAAGTATATCTCCTGTTGAGAGTATTACTTTCAAACGCCTTATCCAGTTGCGGGTTGACCCGTATTTAAATGTGCGGGCGCCAGATGCATTCGTTGCGACGCTTGCGCCAATAAAGGCATTCTGTTCTGTTGGGTCTGGTGGATAAAGCAGGCCCTTTAATGAAACAGCTTTTTGTAGTTCTTTATGTGTAATAGCTGGTCCTGTAACTGCGTAATTATGCCCTGTGGAGGATAGATGAATTTCTTTCAGACCACCGAGTTTTTCAGTGGAAAGAATAATTCCACCTAAAGGGATTCTGGCACCGACAAGACCCGTCCCGTTTCCAGCTATTGTTACCGGTGTCCTGGTACGGCACGCCTCATCGAGTATCTGTATAACATCATCTTCGTTTTCAGGAAAGACTACCTCGTCTGCGTAACCACCGCTAAGGTTTGATGCATCTTTAAGGTAGGGATTTATTACGTTAGGGTCATGGCTGCGTAACATATTTGAATTTACCATTAAGCTTTATATTTTCTAGGGTCAGTAGCTATAATGATAGCCGATACAGAACGCTGGTTGAATCCTTTAAATCCTTGAGTTCTCTGTACGTTTTCCAGATGACTACCCACGGCGCCTTTATTGAGAAATGTCTCATATTGTGTTTTTGTGATAGATTTTTTGTACAAAAGGTGCTCCAATCGCTTACTATCAATATTCCAGATTTCCCCTTTTGTAAATGCCTGTTTAAGAAATTCAAAATAAGAAAAGGGGATCATTGTGTTAATGTTTAATTTTGTCAGATCCAAACGTAATTTTTCAAAAATAAATCGTGCGGCAAGATGGTGCAGTCCGGCTTGTAATATGCTTTCGCCATGTAGTTCTACCCATAAACCGACAGTACCAAACTGGTTGGCTTGTTTTAGTTCCTGTCGAACAAAGTCCACCTTTTTTTCTTCTTTCTGGAGGTCAATGTCGGCAAATATTATAATATTACATTGAGGGTGTTCCAGAAGCTGAGCACCCCAGCCTGCCTCATCGCCCGCATAAAATTTTTCACGGCATGTGAACCCAAGCGTCTGAAAGATTTTTATAAGTTTTGTAAAATTCTTTCGTGAGGAGCGGTATGTATGGTGATCATGATTTCCCCATCCAAGTCCTAACCTGTCCTGGCGTGCCTTCTGGCTTTGTCCTACCCAATTTCTTCTCTCCCAGTAATACCGTTCCGCCCTGAAAAAGGCATCAGCAGTCCTTGCATTCGATAACTTTTTACAAAGACTATCTACCAGTTTCTGTGCGGCATCTATTCCTTCAGCTGTATTTTCGAAATATCTTTGCCTGCAAATAAATACTTCCATGGCTTGTCTGTATTCAACAGTATCATTAACCTTTTTCGGCATAATAAAGCCATTAAAGCCTCTTCTTTCTACAGCCGATAGAATGTGACTATTTTGAACAGAGATAACGGCTTTTCTGTACGGTCCGTATATAAGACCATCTATTAAATGTCCCTTTCCTATCATTTGAATGAAATGGTCAAGTCTTTCCGGTTTTAGTGATATTTCTGTAAATTGATTTTTGCAAAGAAGTATTGGGGGAAAAATTGCTCCGGGGTGCATGAAGACACACATTTCGCCCGGCGCTTCAATGTTGTCGGCTTCTTGAAAACCAAGTTCTTCAAGACCTTTTTTACTGATAATGTTTTCAGGGAAAACGATGTGGTCAATCCAATCGTAAAATTGTGTTGAAGTCTTTAGTTCCATTCTGGACGAAATTGATTGGGCAAAGCTATTATTATTTAAGAAGTCTTTTATGAACCGTTTCAGGAACTCCTCAGCATGCGGATAAAGTCCCCAATCATATTTATTAATGTGATTATTATTATAGTTTGTTGGCATATTCATGGTATAAATTCGTAGCCAAAATCCAGATTGGCTTATTACATTTTACGAAATCTTTTACTAAGACATCCGAAAGCTTTAATGAAATTTCAGTAACATGTTGTACCCCTTTTGAAACAAGCGGGAATAAAACTTTTTGGTGTCAAACCTTTTATAATCACCTAAAAGTTTAATCATGGTTTTTAAATACAATGTTTATTGCCTGTTCAAGATTATCGGCTCCAATTATATTTATATTTCCATGAGTGGAAATTACAAATGAAGGATTTTTTGGAATAATGATTTTATTTATAAAATGTAGTTCTCTCAAGACCGTTTCTATTTTGTCATCAAGTGAGTCTGCTTGGAGTACCTTTCCTTGATTATCCATTCCTCCTGTTATGACAATATCTCCAGTAATCGGTAACTTTTTAAGCATTGAATAATAACATACAGCCGCTGCCAGTCCTGTATCATTCAGGTTACACCTTTGTATTATTGCAGGTGGAATCTCATCAAATTGAAATTTTATCTGGGCTGAAGTGTCAGGGACTGCGATGTCTGGACGTTTAGACTGTAGATATTGTTTCACAGCTAAAATGTTATTTGTGGTGACTACATCAGGTAGAGTTGATGTATTTTTAGGAACGCGGTCTTTATTTTCTAAATTTAAGCATTTCAGGTAAGTAGAGAAGCTTATCTTCGTGCCATATGTGAGGAGCATCCGGACTGCGCCTATTTTTGCCCTTGGTTTATATGCCAGGCTTGAAAGTTTCTCGTCAAGTAATATGTCCAGTATACTATTTTCCCAGGTGTTTCTCTCATGTACAGGAGACTCATTAATGTAGAGCCTGACATGTTTATTAAGATCATTCCTTTTCTCAGGGTTTAAATAACCAGGGATTTTGTTAAGCACCGATTGTATGACGCCTAAAATTCCAGAAATTGTGGCATCTGATAATCCAAAATCGTCTTTTTCTAGTTCAGAACAGACAAACTCATTTGGACATATCTTGCAATATTCAATCCCTTTCTCACACTTATGCAAGATTTCGTCCAGATATTTGATGTAATTTCCAATTTCCAGGTGTTGTTTGGGGAGAAAATTCATAAGGTTATCTTAAATTTTACAGTTTCTCAAAATTAAGATATTGTAAATAAGGCATTAAATACATACAGATTTACCTGCTCTAAGGAAGACGAGTCTAAATTCAGGGTTTTCTATTTTAAGGCAACGTTTGACTGCTTCAGTATAAATCTCCTTTTGATATTTATATTTTGCAGCCTTTACGGATATTTCATGTGTTTTAACAGTGTCTGTTTTATAATCTGCAATGATAATGCGATTATCTGTTTTGTAAATTATATCAATTGTACCTCTCACAACTTGTCCGTTCCATTGTAACAGGAAAGGGGTCTCTCTGCCCAGGATTTGTGCGTGTTGAAGTTCTTTATATGCCTCTGAATCAAAAAATGCTGAGAGTATACTTAAAGCGTCTTTTTTGATGAATTCTATTTCTTGCGTTTGTAAGGTATCCTGCGAGATATTTTGTAATTTCAAAATTGTCCATTTTACTGCTGAGCCAACATACCCTTGAAGCGCCTCAGCCCCTTCGTTGAAATTCCATTCTTCTAGTACCTGATGACATACTGAACCAACTAGCATGGCATGATTTATAAGTTTTTCTGAGCTTATTTTATTGTCTTTAAATAATGTAGGGATATCTTGCAATATTATATCTTCCCTGGAAATAGAAGATGGAGAAATAAAAACAGGTTTCTGTATCGCTTCAGTAAAAGCGTTTTGCCGTTTTTCCCATATCTCTTTGATTGAAGACCAGTCGGTATCGCATTCTATATCCTTTTTTGGTCTTTCAGGGCGATGCGTACCATCAAATCTGAAGTGTTCAATAGAAATTTCGGAGTTTTCCATGACAATTTTCTTTACATTTTCATCATTAATACTGATACCTGAAACATCCGCTATTGACTGTGTAATCATACCCATAAATGATTCGTTATCATTTTTGAATGCACCGGTAATGATTAGCCGTTCCATTGCCCGGGTCATTGCCACATATAGTACGCGTTTTTCTTCTTCTCTTAAGCGTTCTTTCAGTTTTTTCTCTATCATAATACTCTGGAGATTTCTTACTTGTTTATCTTTATTGCCAATTACAATACCAGTTGTGGATGTAGCCCAATCAAATAAAACGGCATCAAGCGGCTTTTTGCTATTTACTTCACCGTGCATATTTGCCAGGATGACTACAGGGAATTCCAGCCCCTTTGATTTATGGATAGTCAGTAGTTTTACCACATCGAGTGTTTCGTCTGAAAGCGGACTTTCGCCTTCTTCTTTTGCCTCTTTTATGCGCGCCTTTATGCGATCTAAAAATGTTTTAAGGGAGATACTTTCTGTTTGTTCCATATCGCAAGCCATTTGATATAGTTTCCAGAGGTTTGCAAGTTTTTGTTCGCCGTGCCACGATACAGCCGTAATCTCGGGTATAAAGGTATTATTCATGATTTCAGTAATTAGTTGGGAAACAGGTATTAAGCCAGCGCGTGCGTTTATTCTTTTTAAAAGATCGTAGAAGAATTCTACCGTATTTTTAAAATTAATTTTATCCGGTACGGATTTTCGATAGTCTAGCAGATTATTCAACTTTAGCTCGTATATTTGGCGGTCGGTGAGCCCAACAAAAGGCGAACGCAATATACCTACCAAAGCAATCGTGTCGTAAGGATTTTCTATAATGCGAAGGAGGTTTATAAAATCAAGTATTTCGAGTGTGGTATAAAAATATTTTTCACCTTCTATAATATATGGTATGCCGTATCTTTTAAGGGCTTCAACATAAGGTCTTACCTGTGTGAACGCACGCAATAGTATTGCCACATCTCTATATTTAAGCTTGCGAGTACCTTTTTCCGTCAATTTATCAAAAATGGTTTCATTATCTACATTCTTTTTAATCCATCTTGCTATCCACTCAGCCTCAGCTTCTCTGGCTTCGTCCGCCTTGAGTTCAGTACTATCCTTATCGCAAACGAATACAATTTCTACTTTCTGAAAGGAAATGTTTTTATGCCGACTGGTGAAAATAGGTATGTATTGCGGTTGTAAACCGGGTTGTTCTGCAATAATCCTTCCGTCAAATAAATTGTTTATAACGTCAACAATACCAGAATGACTTCTGAAATTTTCCTGTAATTTAAAAGCTTCATTGCTGCCAAGAATGCGTTCTACAACATACTCATATGCCTCAATATCAGCCCTGCGAAAGGCATAGATTGATTGTTTTGGATCACCTACGATAAAAAGTTTTCCTTTCTCAAGAGTTATGTTGTGGGCATCTTGACTGTATTTACCTGATACCTCGGATAGAAAAAGGACGATTTCGTACTGAATAGGGTCGGTGTCCTGGAATTCATCAACAAGGATTGCTTTAAATTCTTTTTTAAGTTTTTCACGAATATAAAGAAATTCCTTATTTTTTAAAAGGTCTCTTGTAAGTGTGAGGAGTCCATCGAAAGAGACATATCCCTTGGAAAGATATATTTGTCGGAAAGATTCTGTAAATGGAATTATAAGGTTTAATATCTTCTTTATGAATTCCTCATCAACGGTTTTCAATTTATTTAATAGTGTGTAACACTCTTTGACAAGTCTTTTTGCAGTTTCGAATCCTTTAACCCAGCCTGTTTCTGCATTAGAAGGATTCTTTTCTAGGTCGTATTCAAGGTTATGTAAACAACTAATCCCTTGTTTTTTAACTGCGTTGAGGGTATTTGAAAGTTCCAGCAGTTGTTTGAGGAGATTGTTGTTGGAATTATTACAAAGGGAGGCAGTTTCTGAAATTTTGTCAAGTAGCGGTTCAATAAATGATTGAACACTTGATTTGATATTTTTTATAGATGCGAAAGAATCCGACGGAATATGAAACCCAGACAACGTTCTGGTTAATTCTTTGAGAGATTGTAAATCAAGTCTGCTTAATATGGTTTTCCATGCATTTGCATTCGGTGCCGTCAAATTGAGTTCTTTATCGAGCCATTTTGTCCATTCCTTATCAAAGAGTTCATCGAAGACGTCTCCATCATCCACTATAAATCCAGGCGCAACACCTGATTCTATTGGATAAAGTCGCAGGATATAAGCCGCAAAACTATGTATAGTCCCTATAAGCGCTTTATCCATATCTTCAAGTGATTTTTTTGCGCGGCATTCGATTTCACTGGTTTTTATCTTGTATATATCTCGTATATATCCAAGAAAGTTTTCTACCTTTGATTTTTCTTCTCCGAAAATATTCTCATTAATAACAGCTACTATTTTTTCCAGTTCATCCATAAGTTTAATTTTTATATCACTTGCGGCTTTTTCGGTAAACGTCATTGCTGCTATTCTGAGGATTGGACTATCAACATCTTGAAACCTTTTATGACCCAAGAGCATGTGAAGTATTCTATTTACGAGCAGTGTTGTCTTGCCTGTACCGGCACCTGCAACAACGACAATATTTGTATCCTGTTCGGATATTGCAGCTTTTCTTGTAAGGCTATCAATTGGTTTAGACATTTTTACTTTAAAAAAGTTTGTTGTTAGTTTATCCTTATGGTAACGCGTTTTAGAAACCAAACGATTGTGTATCAGTTTTGTTTATTTACGATATTGTTATATGAAATACTTTACTCGGTCTTGGCTTTGTTGTACTTAATAATCATGATAGCAAAATTGCATACACATGTTCAACTTTTGATTATATTAACAAAAGTTCTGATTTTTAATATATAGTTTATAAAACCAGAACACAGATTTTCAGGTGTGTGTTATGAAAAAGGTAATTATGCCAGTATTAATTATTACATTTATTATGGGGTGCGCTAATGGTAGTGGTATGAAGGTTATGATTAAGCCTGCACTGGATAAGCGATTGAAAGAGATAAAGCCAATCTCTCTTCACGCAGGATTATTTATTGAACCGGCCTTGCATCAATTCAAACAGAATGAATGGCAAAAGGGTTTGATAGAGGGGGTGCATCACTATGTATTCCCAATAGGGGAACCGCTGGCTACGGCTATTGAAGAAATGACAGTACTGGTATTTAACAGAGTTACCATTTTAGAAAAATTTCCAGTTCGTGAGATTATCGAAAGAGAAAATATAGATTTTGTTATAACAGTGAACCTCAAAGCCTCTGAGCTTGACTTGACTGTTGAAGAATCTGTCTGGCGCGCTATTGGTAAACATTATCTGACAGTTCAAATTTCCATACTTGATAGAAGCTTGAATAAAATATTTGAAGAGGATTTGGTCGTGGAAGGGAAAAGCCTGGATTTGATTGATTTTGAGACAGAGGGAGGGTGGTGGAAAATTTCGGGACCTAAATACGGGCCTGCAGTAGAAGATTCAATAGAAAAAGTCGTTTATAAACTTGCTAAGAGACTGATTGAAGTAAAGGACAAACTTTTTAGTAAATGATATTTTAAAAATTTAAGATTTTTTTTTGACAGTTTCGGTAAGTTATATTAAATTGTAGCGATGAGAACTCATATTCCTACAACCGATTTAAAAGAACTATTCAGAAATAAATATCACACCTCTGAAGTAATCCGCTCTCAGATTGCTGAAATTAAAGAGAAAGCAAGTAGCAATGTAATTAAAGAACCACTTAAATCTTGTGTTGTTAAGTTCTATGGCAAGGTAATTGATTGTTCTTTTGAAAAAACCCTTAAGATCGTTACTAAACGTCTTTTTCTTAAGGGGAAACTTGATAATTTCCGTACAATTAGAGAGGATAGCCTTGTAGAGGCTAATATAACCGCCACATTAACGGAAGATGAATCGCGATCTTCCATTATCAGGTAGGAGAAACGTTTGTAGAACCCCAAAGGGAAGATTTTAATAATTTGATGAAAGAAATCGAGAAAAAAACGATTGTAAGAAGATGTCATGAAGGACGACATTCAGTTACAATTAAGCTGACCCTGTCTTTCACATGTAAGACAACGTTGTGGTAAAGCAGTGTTTTAAATTTAACATATCTTTTTAATTTTTCATCTGCCTTTTTAGAGTATAAATTGTAATGAGGAAGAGATTCAATTATAGGAGTTTACTTTCTTTTATATTGGCAGCGTGTGTTTTTTATCCACTTTTGAGTTGCGAAAGCCCTGGGATTAAGAATGCAAGCGAGAATATTAAAGAAGGAACGAAAAAGACGGGCGAAGCGACAAAAGAGCTTGGACGAGAAATTTCTGAGGAAACCAGGTTGATTATAGAGGAAATAAAGAAAGGCACTAGTGCTGTAGTGACAGAAATTAAGGAGGGAGGTATCCTTGTTTCCAGGACGGGAGAAGTATTAATTGATAGGACTAGGGAAGAATTTTCAGAAGCTGCTATTACAGCTACGATTAAGGCAAAATATGCTAAGAGCCCGAAGGTTTCTGCAGTTCATATAAATATTACAACGGATAAAGGTAATGTAATTCTTTCCGGTACTGCTCATTGTAAAGAGGAAATTGTAGAGGCGATTAACCTTGCAATGAGCGTAGAAGGTGTTAAAAATGTAACCTCGCTGTTAGAAATGAGGGAATAATGGAGGTCGCTTTTGAGGGCATTGCATATGAAAAATTGCCTCTGGTTGACTTGGATGTTCCAGTGTCAACCAGCAATAGTAACAGAGGCAAAACGAGCGGTATATCATCGGATGAACGGATTGCACAAGATACAGCAGATGCGGACAACATACTAAAATTGATTGCTGTCTGTCCAAATTCACATATAAAAGATATACTTAGTCCAGAAGAGAAGTATATAATTGAAAACCGTTTCAATATCAGAAAAGCTAATTCCGCTGGAATGGCGGGTATTGGAATGAGAAATAATGGAATGCGCAAACCGCATTATACGCGCCTTTTGATATTTGAGAAAAATCTAATCTTTCAGGCTGCCTGTTGTTTACCCTTGAAATTAATTGCCGCCGGTATTGACGGCAATATTGTTTATGGGCGGACTCTATATACCATCCATTCAGATGAAAACGGCGGAAAACTGGTATATGAATTCATGGGAAAAGGGGCCGAAGTGATAATAGACTTAAAACGCGGAGAGAGTACAAAGGTGCAACGACTTATTTTCCTATGTGATAAGAATAAATAAAAAAATCCCCAGAGAAGCAAGCCTTCCCCAGGGATTTTTTATTTCTTAAAATACATCAGAATATTAAATCCAATCTTCAGATAAAATATTGCCTTCCAGTCCCACAACAACCTGTTTGACAGGAATCTTGCGTGTAGCCTTTTCAGCGCCTTCCTTTGCAATCTGAACCAATCCGAAGCAACAGGGTACCTGCATTATTATTACGGTTAATGTATTGATTTTAGCTTCGTCAATCAACGCCTTAATCTTTTCCACGTAAACTTCCTGATCAGTGTCTAGCTTTGGACAGGCGATTCCAATGCTCTTGCCCTTAATATAATCTTTATGGAAATCACCTAATGCAAAAGCCGTACAATCAGCTGCAAGTAAAACATCCTTTCCCTGGAAATAAGGCGCATGGGGTGAGACAAGGTGCATCTGAATTGGCCATTGTCTAAGCTGGGAAGGACGTTTTCCTGATTCGCTACCTTCCTGTACTGTCTTTTCACTAAAATCAATTGTTTTTGATCCTGGACATCCGCTCATTTTGTAACCTCCTGTAAAAATAGTTCTTCGATTTCGACAATAAACTTTTCATATTTTCTTGGCAGTGCATTACCCGCAGAGGCATCCGATTCGTTGCACTTGCGAAATATCTCGCCAACCTGTGTGGTTGTTAATTGACGATCAATCCATGGGTATAAAATTTCGTCCTCTTTTTTGATATGTTGTGTTAGCAATTCTCTATAAGCAAGAAAGTTCTCTTTAATCTGATTTTTATTTCCTCTTTCGGCGCCTTCGACAACCTGCCTGACGTATCCCCTGCCTGTGTCGTGGTCTTTGTACATTACCTGTATAATCTCAGCATTATTATCCACATACTTAAATAGTATATCTTCCTCCTTCATATGGTGATACTTATCGGCATATGTACGAATGAAATCTACACATCTTAAAATCAGGTCTTTATCCACCTTTATACTGGTCATCACGTAATCAACAATTGTAGGGATCATGGCAAGTAAACGTTTAATAAGTACATGTTCATCTACAAGTTTCTTAACTGGTGGAGAATAACTGATTTTCTTTGGTGTTGATTTTTTCGATAGACCAACTTTAGGTTCGGAAATTCTTCTATCAGGATAAATAGCCTTCTCTATTCTGTACATCAGTGTTGATTCTTTTTGTGGGTTGAGATTATGAATTCCAACAACATCTCTTAAAAGACAACTTCCTATAGAACAAGGAACACATCCAATGCCAAATTCCTCCAAAATTTTGCCAACTTCTGGACATGTGTCAATTATTTTTTTGATTTCTTTGTTCAAAACATTTTCCAAAAACACCCTCCTTAATTAAGGTTAAGAGAAAATAATTTAATTAAAATTTTTAATAAAGGACAAATTATATCTAATAATTACAATTTATGTCAAGTAAAGAAATTACCTCTTCAAAAGGTAATAAAGTCTTCCATATGTGTTCAAATTCCCAGCATCATACATTGCCTTTTCGCCGATTCCAAAATATACATCAGCTCTAGCCGGGGTTTGTATTGCGCTTCCTGTATCCTGATCCAGGACAAAGCATGATTTTTCAACCGTTCCCTTCTTTTTGAACAATCCAAGTTTTTTTGACCTCTTTGATTCTATAACAGCAAATGCCAAGCCGCCCGCTGGAAAGACATTTTTATCTGTGGCAATACTTCTCATTGGGGTTACAGGGACTCCAATCGAACCATGTGGGACGGCATAATTAACCTTTTTAAAGAAGATGTAGCGATCATTTTTCTTCAAATATGAATCCAGTTCGTAAGGATTTTGTTCAAAATAGGTTATTAGTGTCGAAAGGGTCAAGTCATCTTCAGGAATCTTCCCATCCATAACAAGCATGCGGCCAACGCTGGTGTATGGATGACCTGAATCAGCGTCATATCCAACATAGACTTTTTCGCCAGAAGGCAACCTGATTTGTCCTGAACCTTGAACATGAATAAGGTAAGCATCGAGTTTTGATTTAAGGTATGCTATTTCCTTTCCTCTTAGCAATCCGCGTTCTTCTATTTCGCGTCGGGTATAGTAAGGCTTTCTGAAATCTGCTGGTTTTTTATAAAGTGGGTAGCGAAATTCTCCTGTTGGTGTGAGACTTCCATCGTAAATGGGTGTCCCGTAACCGGTAAAATGGACGTCTCCTTCGTATGACTTCCCAACAGCCTGAAACACCCTGAAGTTTTTTATTATAGAATCGTTAAATTCACTCGTATTGCCATATCGGGTAACGCCTTCTCTAAAAAATCTCAAAGTATCTTCTAAATTTTGATGTGAAAATCCTGTCATGTTGAATTCGTAAGGATTAGATTTAACCCTTTTATAGTATTCAAGACTGTTATCTATTGCACGTAGTAGTGAATCTTTGTTGTAATCATCCTCGAATCTGGGAAGTAGTTTGGGGTCTGTAATCTCTACAAGGGTATCACCCAGTTCTCTTGGTACAAGAAGAGGTCTTTTTTTGAACATGGCACAACCCTGCGCTAAGGTTATGATTAAAAGTATAGCCAGCATGAGAAATGCATGGATGCCACTCTTAGATTTCATAATATTCCCCCTCCTTGATAGAAAATCTAATAAAATTAAATTTTTATTAAAATAATTCAGGTGGTATTTTATATTTCTGATTGTGTAGAATCAAAAGAAAAATGGAGAACAATTTTAATACCTCTAATGGTGAGAGAAAATATTTGGATTGACAAATAGCCGTTGCTTAATGTAAGATTTTCCTTGTTTGTTGAGTATGAAGTAAAAATCGCTCTTTTTGTTTATAAAGTTACTAACTGCAGGTAATTCTCTTACTAGTTAAGGGGATAAAAGGGAATCCATGTCACGCTTTAATTTAGCGTGACGAGGAGCGGACCCGCCGCTGTAACCGGGTACAAACATCACAATACCACTGCCCTGTTTTAATAGGGTGGGAAGGTGTGATTAGTAGGTAGATCCGGGAGCCAGAAGACCTGCCTGTAGTTGCTTCACGTAGTCTTCGATGGTAAAGAAGGTGAAGGTTTAATTTTTAGAGTAATCACAGGTTTCGCATATTGAAATATGAAAAATGCATTTTGCGAACTGTGATTTTTTAGATTTCAAGCCCATGCTTCCCTATCGGAGGCATGGGCTTTTTTGTTTACATTTTTTAATCAGAAACGAGGGCATATCAATGCATATTACTGAAGGGATATTACCGACTAAATGGGTTTTTACATGGTTTAGTGTATCAATGCCATTTGTTGGAATTGGTCTTTTTCATGTAAAACGAAAGAAAAAAACAGTACCGGGTTATTTGCCTCTGATTGGGATGATGGGGGCGGCCGTATTTGTGTTTTCTTGTTTTCCTATCCCTGTTATCGCTTTAAATGGTATGGCTACTGCACATCCCTGTGGTACGGGAATGAGTGCCTTATTGTTGGGACCTTTTGTTAGTGTTGTAATTGCTGCCGTCGCCTTACTTATACAGGCATTATTTCTTGCCCATGGTGGTTTGACTACACTGGGCGGGAATATATTTTCAATGGGTATCCTGGGTTCTTTTTCTGGTTACTTTGCTTTCAAGATAGCACAAAGATGTAAACTTAGTCTATTCTGGTGTGGATTTCTTGCCGGTGTTATCTCTGATTTATTTACATATCTGGGGACATCTATAGAATTGGGACTCCTAGTAATTAACAAAAACGGGTCTTTCTTGAAAGCGACTGCTGAAATATTTGGGGTATTTATGATGACTTCTCAGGGAGTTTTGTGCCTTGTTGAAGGTGTTGTGGTTGGTTTCGTTTTGATTTTTGTTTATAAACGCAGGCCTGATATTTTATTAAATCTTGGTGTAATTAAAGATAATGCAATGCTTATTAAGGTATGAATTCTGTCCAATTTTAAATAGGTAGAAACTCAATGCGTTGCGTCTTTACAATACTAAGACAAGGCGAAGGGATAGCGAAGTATCTGAAATAATCTCTTGGAAATCTCACAGTGGGAATATGCGATGATTATGAAGTCTGTGATTTTATTTGAATTCAAACGTCTAATTCAACGGCGAGTACTATCTTTTGTTATTTTTGGGATATTAGTATCCTTTTCTCCTGTATTAATTGCAGAGGATAATGCTGCGGGCACTGAGGCACCTGTTGCCATGATAAACGAAGAAAACACATGGACAGGTATTGATGTAAGTGTTGTTGGTAAATATGCAAACAAGTATGGACGCCCGCCACGCGAGCCTTATATTAATACGGACAAAGGTGATTTACTCCTTTTTGTGTTTACATTTGCAGGCGTTTTTGGCGGGT
>MHYY01000173.1 GCA_001830285.1 Planctomycetes bacterium RIFCSPLOWO2_12_38_17
AAACCTACGCCTGCGGTTGTGCAAAGTGTTGAACGAACTGGTAAGAGGGTCATGATGGACCGTGTAATACAATCGTTGGACGGGCAATTGATAGATCGTTTTAATAGTGCAAGGAAATTTGAAGTAGTTGCACGAAGCGATTTACGCGATGTACTAAAAGAGCAAGAATATGCTGCCTCCGGTAATGTAGAAACTCATGATAAATCATCTGCACAACAATTCAAAATATCGGGCGTAAAACACCTTCTTGTTACGACTGTTGATGATTTTCAGGATTATAACGAAGTCGCTACGTTCCAGGGAACTGGCAGAAGCGCTACCAAGCGCGTCATAAGGCTTTCCTGCGTAGGAAAGATATACGATTCAACTACGGGAAAACTACTGGAATCAACCAACCTCCAGATCAGCAATAAGGATTTTACAGAAAATCGAACGTATTCAACGCGAGATAGCGAACTAAGCGATGAACTGCTGGTAGCAATTGCACGTGAAATGGCAAGCAAGATTGCAAATCGTGTAACAGACGTTATTTTCCCCCCAAAGGTGCTTAGCAGGAGAGAAAAGCAAATTACTATCAATCGGGGTGATGGTACGGATATCGCCATTGGACAAATCTGGAATGTCTTCGTTGTAGGCGAAGAACTAATTGACCCGGATACCAAGGAATCACTAGGCAGAGAGGAAGTCCTGATCGGCAAGGTAAAGATTACCAGTGTCCTGCCAAAAACATCCACGGCAGAAATCTTTGAAGACTTTGGCATCAACAAAGAGGCTATCCTGAGAAAGGCACAATAATAAATAAGAATATGCAGTTTCTTTAACTATTTTAAAACCGAAAAAGAATAAGCTCGAAGTAGTAGATATATTTTGTTCCGTAATATTAAGTCCTTGAGTAGCAGCGTAGTTCTGCTACATCTGAAGAACGTTTATCTATCATATAATCAGGAGGATAAGATGGAACAAATATTTTGTCGTAAAGGAAGAAAGTGTGGCTTCGAGTAGTATTCCTTGTATTCTTTATCGGCTTTCTTGGATCTGGTTGCGCTAGTTATACCATGCAAACCCAGAAAGTAAGCCAGAGCTATGATTTAGGCAACTTCCATGCAGCCGCTACACAGATTACTCAAGAGGCAGACAAACGCGGTAATTCAAAAGATGCCGTTGTCTGGCGACTGGAGCAGGGTGCTGTCCTCCGTGCTGCCGGCCAATTAGAAGATAGTAACAAGGCATTTGACCAGGCAGAGGAAAAGATAAACAAATTTGAAGAAAAAGCCAAGATTAAAGTCTCCAGTGAAGCGCTGGCAACTGTCACAAACCTGACAACCCTACCTTACGAAGGTTTTGCATATGATAAGATCATGATGAACACCTATAAGGCGCTGAATTATTTGCAGATGGGAGATTCCGAAAAGGCACGCGTTGAATTTAACCGTGCATTTCAACGCCAGGATGATGCCGTTCATATTAATACCAAACGTATTGAAAAAGCACAGGAAGAAGGTAATAAACAAAATTTAAATGTTGACCTCGATAGAATCAACAGCGATCAGAAATTTAAGAATCAGTTTGATAATTATTACGCCGATCTTGGGCTGTTTAAGGCGTATGCAGTGTATGTGAATCCTTTAACCGTTTATCTTGATGGACTGTATTTTATGACTCATGCCACCGGAGGTTCAGACCTTGATCGGTCACGCAAATCATTTGAACGTGTACTTGGTATGATTGGTGAAAATCACTATATCCGTCAGGACATGGAAACCATACAACAGGTAGTTAACGGTCAAAATATACCTGCTACCACATATGTATTTATCGAAACAGGTCAGGCGCCCGAAAGGGAACAAATTCGTATAGACCTCCCACTTTTTCTGGTTGTCCCGGGCGTGCCTTATATGGGTGCGGCGTTCCCAAGACTAAAATACAATGGCAATTATTTGTCAGCATTTAATATTTCTCACGATGGGAAAACAGAAGCTGCCTTTTTATTGTCTAACATGGACGCGGTTGTTGCCCGCGAATTTAAAAATGAATTGCCCACTATTATTACAAAGACTATTATCGCATCTGTAATAAAGGCAGGCATAACATATGGAACATACGCCGGGGTGACAAACAGTGGCAGAAAGAACACAGGTGCCGGGCTGGCAGTATTGCTCGCAGGCGCCATATATCAGGCGGCGACTAATCAGGCTGATTTGAGGACATGGACGACATTACCCAAGGAATTCCATTTCTGCCGTTTTCCCACCCCTGCTGACCGAAAAATTGAGCTGGAACCCCCGTTTTCAGGATACAAGCTACCTGTGAGCATAAATGAAGGACTGATTAATGTCGTATGGGTTAAATCTGTAAACCGCGGCAGTCCTTTACTGGTAAGCCAATTTAAATTAAAGGATGAAACAAAAGGCGTTGTGGTATCATCGTCTCTTCCTGCCACTGAAACTACCGTGCCCAAAGAAGCGCCACAGCAAGAACCAGCAAAATCAGAGCAGTTACATCACGCAGAGCAAACAATTCAACCATTACAGCCTGCGACTGCGGGAAAAGAACAGCCAATCCAGGAGGCGCAGCCAGAGCCCTCTAAGTCTGAGCAACCGGCATCCTCATTACATTCAGAGTCTTTCGGATCTGAGGAGTCAAATCAGATACCTCAACAAGAGCCTGTAAAATCTAACGAGCCAACTCAGGAGAATAAGCCAGAAACTGCAACTGAGCAACTGGCTCAACCATCACAACCAGAGTCCTCCAAATCTGAATCATCAACGCAGGAATCTAAACCTGAGATTCCCAAACCCGATGAATCAGCGCAAAGTGAGAATACTCAATCGTCTAATAAGCAAGAATTACCATTTGATACAGCTATCAGATTTGAACGAGAAAGAATTCTTGCAATGGGAGATGCAAAAGTACGACAAATTGTGTTATTAGGAATAGAAAGAAGTAATTTTTTCAAAAAGAGAGATTGGAATTCTGTTGTATCAGTATGTAAAAAAATATTAGAAATTGATCCTGAAAATTTTGAGGCTACTGCAGATATTGGTGCTGCTTACTTATGTCAACGTGAATTTGATTTATCACTTAAGTATCTAACAAAGGCCACTCAACTTATACCATCTCATCCATCATCATATTACAACCTTATGTGCTTTTATGCAATACAAGGAAACAAAGAACGTGCAATGGAATTCCTCCAAGAAGCAGTTGATAAGGGTTTTAAAGATATTAACTATTTAAAAAATGATATGGATTTACCGGAAGATTTCAGAAATGACCCTCGTTTAAACAATTTTATTAAATAAAAGCCATGAGAAATATAACACAATCAATATTACCTGCTTGCTTGGTTGCAAGCACAATGTTTATTTTCACCTCGTGCACCACCGTAAATACCGTGGAGCGTGCAGTTCCAGTTGGAACAAAGCAGGTGATTGCCGACAAACGTGTTATTACCGACGATACCTTAAAAAGAAAGGTCAGTATCATAAGCTTAAATGAAGGTATGACACCCGGTGGATTCTTACAGGTGCAAATCGAGGTGCTCAATCAGAAGAACTCCATGCAGGATTTCAGTTATCGCTTTGAATGGTTTGATATGAATGGGATGCGGGTGGATACGCCTACCTCCGTATGGATACCCCGGCAGATTGAGGGACAGGAAACCCTGTCAATCACCGCCGTTGCCCCAACAACAACCGCAAAGGATTTTCGTGTAAAATTCATGGAAAACGTGAGAGATGATTAGAGGTTATGAACCCACAAAGAATTTCTCCGTGCGCTCTGTGGTTGGATTTTAACAGTAAATAGAAAGGACTAAAATTATGAAAGCAAAGTATTATTCACTTCTTTTACCTGTATCGGTATTGTTGATATTCGGCGGGTGTGCCACGCACACAAGGTATGTTGAAACCACAGGCCCACGCACCATAGTCACCACCGATATAAACATCCAGGATTTCTCTTACGCCGCCGAAGACATGATCAAAACCCTTTTGGCTTCTGGTGCATTAGACAAAACGCAGATACAACCTGCAATGCTCGCCATTAGTAGGATCGTGAATAATACCACACAGCAGGTTGACACCGACCTATTGATAAAAAAGATCCGCGTTGCCCTTAACCAAAGCGGGAAGGCACTGACTACCACGACAATGGGGGTTGGCGGCATAGCCGAGGACCCTATGGCACAGGGTATTCAACAAGAGAAAGAGTTTTATACAGACAAAAAAGAGCCGCAACGCATGCCTGATTTCACGCTTTCCGGCAAGATCATCGAGAAGCGCGATAGGCAAGACGACGTCCGTCAGGTTACATACGCATTCCAGTTGTCATTGACAGACAATAACGGACTGGCAGTGTGGGAGGACGAAAAAGAAATCTCCAAGCAGAGCAAGAGAGGCGTTATTGGTTGGTAGCGGGTCAAGGGATCAGCAGGTAGCTCCATGTTACACGGTCAATGGGTTTATCTTCTTACCAAAAGGGAATTATCATCACATTGAAATTAACATCTTTGATTTGACTGCGCAACAATCTGTGAAATATGTAATTACTCCATACGGAACGTTCTAGATAATATTCTAGATTCATTCAGGGAATTAATAATGTTGTAATAATGGTTTACACAACAAGAATGGTTTATCGTTAAATTTCAATCGTAAGCCCGTCAAAGGCAAACTTGACACCCTGTGGAAGTCTGCAGTTACCTGTTTCATGTTCTATATCATGACACATGTGTACAAAGAATGTTTTTTGAGGTTTTAGTTGTTTCACAACGCTTAGCGCTTGTTCAACGCTGAAATGCTTTACATGTGGAGTATAGCGGAGCGCACCAAGAACGAGGACATCGAGATTCTTTAATTTTTCCATTGAATCTGATGGAATTTTACTGACATCCGTGAGGTAAGCAAGTTTTCCAATTCTATAACCTAATACCTGTTCGTTCCTATGCATTGCTTCTACCGGGGTGATTGAAAGGTCGCCAATTTTCAAGTTATCACTTATAGTATTCAATGAAAATTGAGGTTTAAAGCCGGCTGGATATGGTTCATTATCTAATGCGTATGAAAATACTTTTTGTATTGTCTGTAGCATCTTAGAATTACTAAAAATTGGTATATCCATTCGCTGGATTATGTTGAATCTCCTAATATCATCCAAACCAAAGATGTGGTCTGCATGCGAGTGTGTAATCAGCAAGGCATCCAGCCTCCTTATATTGTTCTTAATACATTGCAATCTTAATTCCGGGGTGGCATCAATGAGGATATTATAACCATTACTGCTTACAACTGTGGAAGTTCGCATCCGTTTGTTCTTGGGATTGTCTGAATTGCATACGATTCAGTTACAGTCAATCATGGGTATTCCATGAGAAGTGCCTGTTCCGAGAAATGTTACTTTCAAAATTATTTATCTCCTTTTGATCGGATATTTTGTTTTAGATAGAGACTTTACTATTTGAATTGTGTCGGAAGATATGATAAAAAAGCTTTTATTCCAATTTATTATATTTGTATTTTGTGTATTTCCCCCAAATAGCTATGCCGTATATTATGGTCCTAGTGACGAACAAATAAGGCAGGCAGTTGAGTACGGCGAGAAGAACAAGGATGCAGACTACACAACGTTTTTAAGTGAGTGGATGACAGTTTCAAATGATGGTTATGAATGGGCTGCTTTAAATACAAAATTTAGTATCTTGGCTTATGAAGCTAAAAATGCCGCATTGAACATGAAAAAATTAACAAATACAGAAATAATTAGCTTACTTTTAGAAGCGGAAGATATTTTATCATTCAGGGTTGTTTTGTATGGTAATTCTGCCGATTTTACTAAGGATTACCATGCAGTTTTAATATATAAAGGTAAACCTGTTCAACCTGTTAGTGAGCAAAACGATATCAATTCAAAGCCTGCCAGCCTGGGCATACGGATTCCCTTGCTTTACAGGGCGGTGTGCAGATATGATTTCCCAAACTATTATATCGAGCCAGACGCAGAGGTTGTTCTTGTGATTGTAAGTCCTTTAAATAAAGAAAGACGATTTATTTTTAACTTAAACGATATGCGATGAAAGTAGGATTTTTACAGACCTTGCCTATCTTCGGGAAGAAGGATAAAAATGTTGACAACACCGTAGCATTAATAAAAAAGTTAGATGCAAACCTCATTGTACTGCCTGAGTTGTTTAATACAGGTTATCAGTTCATTTCAAAATCAGAGACATTGTCATTAGCGGAAAAAATCCCGGAAGGGGAGACGATACGTGCATTAATAGACATCGCAAAAGAAAAAAAGCTTTTCATTGTTGCAGGCATTGCTGAACGTGAAGATAAACATTGTTATAATTCTGCGGTGTTAGTGGGACATAATGGGTTTATAGGTTGTTATAGAAAACTGCATTTATTTCGTGACGAGAAAAAGTGGTTTGAACCCGGAAGCAAGGGACCGGGTGTATTTGATATTGGGAATGTAAAAGTTGGCATGATGATATGTTTTGACTGGTTTTTCCCTGAAGTTGCAAGATATTTAGCATTAAAAGGGGCAGACATCATTTGTCATCCTGCGAATCTTATTTTGCCTTACTGTCCACAGGCGATGGTTACGCGATGTATCGAAAACAGGGTTTTTGCCATTACTGCTAATCGTGTCGGAATAGAGAAGCGCTCAGAAGAATCACTCACATTTATAGGCACAAGCCAGATTCTGGGCACAAAAGGCGAGATTCTATGTCGCGCATCTATAGATAAAGAAGACGCGATGGTTGTTGAAATTGATCCAGGGTCTGCACGCGACAAACAAATAACCCCATTGAATCATATTTTTAACGACAGACAGATTAAGTTCGTTTCCAATGAGTAAATTGATGTTTAATCGGATGAAATTTATAATGTAACGCGAACTTCAGTTTGCTTACATCTGCAACTTTGAAATTCCTGAACATTAAATTTATAATACCACCTTTGAGGGGTTGACAGGAAAATATTAAATGATAAAATGTGCAAACAAATGCGACTATTATCTATTATACAAGGAATTTCAGTCGGATGTATAGTTTCACCCCTATCAAAAGGGTACACACATCCATACCATTGTTTTTAGCGAGTAGCTTTAAAAGCTGCCTATAGAGGCAGCCTATTTTATTAGTCGTTGGAATCCTAAAATGAAGCAATTTAAATTGTCGCTTAAACAGAAGGCAGTAATAGGAATTGTTGTTACACTTGTTCCTATCCTTATTACGTTAGTTCTGGTTTACAGTAAAAACAGGGTTTATATAAAGAACAACGTCCTTGACACCTTAAACATTATTGCTGAGGCATACGAAGGGCGGGTCTATCAGTTTCTGGAGATGGCAAAACGACGTGCTGAGGATTTTGCCAGCGATGGTTTTATCAGAACTCAACTACAAAGAGTAATCAGAGGCAATGTATCTACAATTAGCAGACTGAATAAACATCTTGTCAGGAATAAACTTGTCATTGATAAAACGATAAATACCATCAATATCCTTTCTTTAGAGGGACGGGTAGTAGCCTCTACGAACAATGTTGATATTGGAAAGGACTTTTCCAGTGAGGTCATTTTTTTAGAGGGAAAAGAGACTGTTACTATGGTAGAAAAGTGTTTTGGACATTGTGAGCTAACTGAAATTGCAATAGCAGCTCCCATTTTAAGTAAAGACACAGGCAGGCTTATAGGTGTTATAGTCAACTATATCCCAGTTGCAAAGCTAAGTAATATCATAATCGGAAGATATTCATATTCCTTAGGAACAGTTTCTTGGGACAAAGGGAGAGGGGCATGGAAGGCACTTGAGGTATATCTGGTCAACAGAGACAAGCACATGATTACAAAATCCATATTCATCAAGGATGAAGTATGGGAAAAGGCAGTTGATACACTGCCTGTCAATTTATGCCTGGCATCAGGCGAAGAAATGGTTGGAATTTACAAGGATTACCGTGGCATAGAGGTGGTTGGTGCATCCAAGTACATTCCGTCAATGAAATGGGTGCTCCTTGTACAAATTGATAAGAGTGAGGTGGTCTCTCCTATAGGACATATACTTATAAGCACTTTAATAACAGTAGGCATTGTTATTGTAATGGTTGTCTTGTCATTTGTTGGTTTTATAAAGGGAGTGGTAAAGCCTATTCGTAAAATTTCTGAGGCTGCAAAGAGAATTGCCAGCGGCAATTTCGAGGTTGTAGTTCCAGTTCAAACACACGATGAAATTGGCGTACTTTGTGAATCGTTTAATTACATGACCCACCATATTAAAGCCAGGACAACGGCGCTTACAAAAAGCGAGGCGCGTCTTACCGAAGCGCAGCGAATTGCCATTATTGGAAGCTGGGAATGGGATGTGATTAAAAACGAAGTATCCTGGTCTTATGAGGCACACCGTATCTTTGGTCTAACTCAAGAAAATTTTGTCTCTCCTTTTGAAACATTTCTCAACCACGTCCATCCCGATGACAGGGAGTTTGTAAAAAAATCCTTTGATGAGGCGTTATATCATAAAAAATCTTTAGACATTGATCATCGTATCACTCTTAAAGATATGTCAGTGCA
>MHYY01000174.1 GCA_001830285.1 Planctomycetes bacterium RIFCSPLOWO2_12_38_17
CATTACACCAGCAGTATCATACTCTCCCATTATGATTTTCCAGACTTCGTCATCCTTCAAATCATCCTTCCATGCAGGCATCGCAGAATCCCACGGTGTTGACTCTGATGGAAGGCCTGGTCCACCCTCTTTAATGCGCCAGAACAGGTAATTATCTATAACAGTTGCTATAGTTCCTGGGTCCTGGAAATTTATCGGTCTCAAACGGAATGAGTTTGCAAATGGTCCATTACCATCCGCCTTTGAACCATGACACGGCCTGCAATATGTTTGAAAAAGTATTTTCCCTTCTTCAATACATCTACGCTGTGTTTCTGCATCGGTTTGTCTAAATGGATTTTCTAGTTTTTCAAACGCTTGTGGCAACGTCGGATGTTGAATTCTTAATTCTACAGGAGACGCTGCACCTGGAATTGACCATGAATATACAAACCACCCAACTACAACCGGGAAACTTATAAACAATAACTTTTGTAAGAAGAATTTAATTTTTGGACCGCCACTCGGAAGCAAGAATCCTAAAAAATCTGCAAACTTTTGATTACTTGTCGTCGCATAAACCAGTCCTGCTAATACACCCATAATCATATACCACATCATCAATGTGCTGGGTGTGGGCATTGGGTGCCCTTTAGCCATCAGTACTTGAAATATTTTTGGAGAGGCGTATTTAAGAAATAAAAACAAACCTATTATCGCTGTTATTATCCATACTAACAAAAATTCTCTGCGTTTTCTGATCATTAATGCACCCCTACTTTTGTTTCATTCGCAAATTAACAAAATCACTAATCTATTTTAAACTTTGCAAAAAGGATATAACACCATAAAAATCTCTTACACTTAACAATTCACCTATGTTACCAGGCATTATTGAAACTTCCTGTTTTTTCATTTCAGCAATATCAGTCTTTGTAATGATAACATCTTCAATTTCACCGCTTTCTTCTTTCAAAAGTACTATCTCACTCTCCGTTTCACTCTTAATAAGACCGTTATATGGAATTCCATCTGTAGTTATCACATACATTGTCTCATATCCCTTCACTATCTTTGCACTTGGCTTAAGTATAGATTCTAAAAAGTACTCAGGCGTCTGAACAGCGCCTATACCAGTCAGCTCAGGACCTACCTTTTCCCCCTTTCCATTAACAACATGACACTTTCCGCATGTGACTGGACGCGTTTCGTCGAAGAATATCTTCTCGCCTTCTTTTGCATCAACCGCAACTGGAGGTATCCATGGTTTCACCTTCTTCTTTGAAGCTTCAGGTATTTTATCCTTGTATTTCATAATAGCCGGAACATCCGCTTCACCACCTAAAGTCTGCAGATATGCAATAACTGCTAAAATCTTTTCACGCGATAACATAATAGGCGGATCGTAAACCTTTGGCATAATCTTATCATATCCATGAACAACATGCTTCTCTGGCTCTACTATTGATTCAATAATATAATCTAGTCCGGAAGCCATTCCCAGTTCTTTTGCACGCTCATCTGCTCTAGACACCAAACCCTCCTGGTCGGGACCCCTCGTTGCACTACCACTGGAACCCACTTTATGACATGTACTACACTGCCCGTCTCCCCAGAAGACACTTTCACCAGCTTCAGGGGTAACTCCACCAGCAGACTCGCCTCCGCCGGTACCAGAGAGCCCCGAAACGTACATTGTTATGTATATGTAAAATCCTATAATAGCAATACCAAAAGCTGTAACTTTTAACATGCTCTTATTCATGAGTCTTTACGCCTTCACCTTACTATTTCTAGATTCTAAAATTAAGATACTCTACAATCTTATTAAACTTCAGTGTGCTTTCTCGTAACCAGCCGACTCTTCATAATCAGATACCTCTGTCTTAACCTTCTTTTCTCCCAAATTGGCAAGCCAGAATACAAACGTAACCAAACCAAGGAAGAGAGCCACAATCAAACCAACAATCCTACCCATATAGGAAAGTTGTGGTGTATAAGCCCACTGAGATGTATCCTGCATAATACCATAAATATGCCAATCCATTCTGAGACCTGAACGTATGAAACCCATCAATCCCATCAAGATTACGATAACAACACACAATAAAATAAGAGCGTATTGCGATCTGACGGGCATTTTGCCCCATATGATACCGCCAACAAGTTTTGCCTTACGAAACATAAATATGTCAATAATAGCATTCGTAATCAAACAGCTCATAACAATCGAAACTTGCGTTACAGACAAGTACCTCAAGACCAGATTTGCCTTCTGCATTACCTGGAAACCATAATACCAGAAATACAATACGGCAATACATGCAGTTACGGCAAATAATAGAGTTTGAGCCAGCTTCCCCTTATTCTTGAAAGTCAAAAAGGCAGCAACACATACAAAAAATGCCTGTATATAGAGACATCTAATCAGCGGTTTAACAAAAACCTTTACACTCGCTTCTAATTCAACAAAATTAAGCGATATCGCATAAGAAACCAGCATCAATAAGCTGAAAATAACCGCAGAGAATATTCCAATTTTGCCAGCCTTACCTTGCTCAGAAAATGGCACAGTGTCTCCTTTATTACTGCGGCGGTATATAAGGAATGAGAAAAACGTGGCAAGTATAATCATATTTACAACAGCATTCTTCGCTGCCATAACTCCAAAATACTTAGAGAATGGATGGTACTGCTCTCCAATCATAGCCCTCTCTTCACCGCTTAGTGGAAGGTTATGAGGTGTGAGCCATACAGCGAAACACATGAATATTATCATGGTAAGAAATTTAATGTATTTCGTATACCGTTCAGAACCCTTGATTCGACTCATCCCAAGCCACAGATAATAATTTGCGCCAATAAATAGCATTCCGATAAGTATCGCCTGTATAATAAACGTCCATGAAAAAGCGCCACCCATCATGATATTACCCATAACCGGGCTTGAGCTGTATACCTCACGGCCTAACCAGTATCCAGCAAATGGCAAAGGAATCAGGGCGCCTATACCTATAAAATTTCCTACGTAGCCCATCCAGTCATAATGGGCTTTTTCTTCCTCTGTTTTTGCACCAAGAAATTTAACCGCAGCATAAGCACCTACCACAAATCCACCAAAACATACATTCGCAATTAAACGATGAATATTTACCGGCATCCACAATGGATTATAAAAGGCATGGTACAAGCTCACAACTTTACCTGTAGCAGGCACTACCCCCGCAGGACTCATCATATAAGTTGCCCAGGAATTGGTTAGGAACATAAGGGACGTACCAAAGAGATTTAGCATAACACCAAGTATAATATGGAACCACTTCTTAAAAGCTGTCCCTTTGAGAACTTCCCATGAATAGTAATATGCATACAATGTAAATGCCTCACCAAAGAACATTAATGCATAGACATACATCGTGGGCGCGAAGACATTCGTCATGTGGCTCATAAACTCTGGATATAACCCAAACAAGCAAAATCCAAGCAAGCCACCTAAGGATGCAGTTGTAGCAAAGGCAGCTGATAATAACTTAGTAAACTCCTTGGCCATTTTGTCATACTTTTGGTCGCCGCCCTTAAATCCAACAATTTCCACTATGACAGCAAATATTGGAACACCAAGCACAAACGCCGCAAACATTAGATGCAGCTCAGAAACTATCCAGACGACTACACGTGAGTCTATCCCAAAAAACGTCCTATATTGTACTGGACCCGCCTCTTCTTCCTCAACAGTTGCGGTTGCTGTTCCAGCCTCTCCTGCGGGTTGACCCTCGGCTTGCTGAGGTGGAGCAGTTGGCTGACCAGTCTCAAACTGAGGTAATTCCACACCAGATGCTGCAGCCCCACCCTCAACAGTTTGTTGCGCAGCATCATCGGCCGAAAATACCTGCTTGGAATATGGAATGACTAATAAAACAAAGGAAAGAAAAAACAATATAGCAATTCTACTTTTTAGCTGCATTAATTTCTTTTTATTCATTAGTAACGTGCCTTTTCAAACTGGTAAGCTTCACTTCCCAAATATTTAAGAACACTAAACTATTTCTTTGTATAGACAAAATCTACAACAGCATCTTCTTTTGCATTCACAGCAATATCAACGGTTTTTTTACCGAGCTTCTCCTGCCAAGCTTCAATTTTGTATTTACCTGCCGGTACATTTTCTATCTTAAAATTTCCATTTTCATCCGTAACAGCAAAATAAGGATTGGCTTTTACAACAATAAAAGAGCTCATCCATTTATGCACATCGCATGTTATTTTTACAACTTCTGCAAAATCGAACTTCTTAGTTAATATACCGCCGCCAGATACGCCTTCATTAAAAGCAGCGTTTTTAATTGCCCACGAGTGGAGGTTGTGCATTACGTTGTCACTGTTTAACAAATCCACGCTGGAACCCACAGGTATAGCAAGCACATGGGGAATAAATAAACACTCTTTCTGATCAAGGGCCGCTGTTACTGCTTCAATCTTCTTGCCAGATGCTATATCAACAAGAGAAACAACAACATTTTTAATACCTTTGGATTCGCCATTAATAACCAATTCCTCGGATACTTTATTTTCATGACCGCAGGTTTGCTCATCCTTATCTACCTTTAAAATCTTTGCAGACGGAATATCACCGTCATATTTCACAGTACCTGAAATTGAGCCTCCGTCCTTCACTTCAACTTCGGTATAAACAACCCCTTTTCCCTCTGCAGCATATGTAATGTTATTTAAACACATAGCACCACTCGTTATAGTAACAGCCAAACTGCCAGCAATTGCCATAAATCTTAAATTCTTTATCATCATTACCTCCGTCTTTAAATATCTAAAATATCTATAATTTGTACTTTAAACTAAGAGATACTCAAATTTAACGAAAACAAAGAAACAAAGGGCAACATAATAAATTTATGCTGTGAATTTGTCAATCGCAAATTGAATAGTAAATTTAAATTTTTTATAAATACTTCCTAAATTCTTAACAATAGTTCCATATCAATAACAATATTTATTCCTTTTTATAAAAAAATAAATAAAACTATATAACTAATTAAAAATCAAATTGTTAGTTTGTTAACCTATGTAAATTTATAAATACTTCCAACCTTATTTAATTAAATTTAAATTTCATTATTGAAATAATAATTTCAAATATAGCAAATACAGAATTATTCATATAAACTAAAATTTCTTTTTCTATGGTATTAAAGCTTTGATAAAAAAAATTTTAATTTAATGTCCTCTTCAATATTTCCACATCCTTCGGATTTGTAGTCTTTCCCGGTTCCACAATAACATCTGGGTCCATTTTGAATCTCCTGATCCACGTGGTTTCATCCTGAGGCTTCCAGTGCAATTTATATAAACCGGGAGATACATTTACAAAGTAATATCTGCCGTCCTTGTCGGTAACTGTCTCAAGTTCCAACGCCCCTTCTACTGGACGATACCCCTTTGTTAGCAACCCAGTCTTTTCTAACATTTGTAATTTTACCTGACAATTTGGAAGTGAATTTCCGCCATGCAGTATCCGACCTTCAACATTGCCAAGATTCATGTCCTGAATTACAGATTCTTCCTTTTCTGTAATATTTTTAGTCCCTTCACTAATTTCTTTATTCTCCTGCAAATCTTCTATATGTTCTTCTGTTTCTCCAGATTCAGGGGTTGTCTCATTAACCACCGTTTGACGTTGCTCCACGTCAGTATTCTTCTTTTCATCTTCAGCCTCTTCATCGTCAGAAACTGCCTGTTCATCTTTTTTAGACAAACTTTCTGACTTTTTCTTCTTAGACTTTAAACGAAAACCTTTCCCGCTATCTTTTTTCTCTTTTATATCGGTTCTTATTTCGTCAACCGGTATACTTATTTCTGTTTCGTTCCGTATGCCAGCATCCACTACACTCTTTTCATGCATATTTTTATCCGCTTCTCTCGAAACATCCTCCACCTTTTGTGTGTTATCAATACTTGTGGAAACTGTTTTGGTTTGTTCACTATCTTTCTGAAATGACATTTTAAGAGACGAGATTAAAGATATCGGAATCAGCACATTGATGGCATCCTGTGTAATTTCTTTGACTTCGCATTCTAGCGCAATATTATTTTTATCTGACCTTAAGGAAATTAAATCCGAGAATTTTCCAGTATCTGAAAATTGCATGTTTAATGATATTATAAGTTTCTTGGGTATCACGGCGCTTATATAGTCACTTGCAACGCCTACAATCTTAAGTTCCACATTATTGCTTGTATTCTTTAATACTATAGTATCCCCTCTGACTCCTACATGAAAACCGAGGATAATGCAAAAGATGACTAACGTTAGCTTTAAAAAATACATAACCTTACTTGAACACATCTTTTCCAATTTTCCCATTAATAAAATATTCGACACGCAATAAAGAAAGAATAATTAGAACACAATTTCAAATATTAACATCCATTAATTTTATATCAAATAAAAAAAGATAATCCATAATGCCTTAAGGATTACCTTTCTTCATATTAAAGAAAAACATCCCTCAGCAACCATTATTGTTGAGGGATGTTAAATTAATAATTTTAATTAGTGTTCCAGAGGATTATATGGCTTACCTTTTACATGTGTCTCTTGTTAAAGGAACACCGGGTGGTCACGGAAAAGAAATTATCTATACGAAGAACTTAACCTCCGAACTTCCCAAAAGCACACAAATTCCAGATGTTACTATCCCAACCATTATTCATTAAACGTATGGGTGGGTTTGAAACCTGCCCATACAAGACCACACAGAATCCTATACAACCTAACATTATTTTTTGCCGTAAATTACCTCTTCTAAATGGGCGAATTTAAGCCGGAATATGTTGGGAAAATGCAGTTTTGCTAGTTTTCGCTCAAACACTAAGCGGTTTGTCTTTTCTGCAGAAACAACTCTAATAGCTTTCTATTTAACCCTTCTATATTAATCATGTCTTCGACTAGTTCTCTTTCCTTCTCAGAAGATACACCAAAAATAAAACCACCCTCCTTTTCACTTCCACGCAATAACCCATCATGCAAAAATGCTGATCGTAATTCATGATACATTTTCTTAACCTTCTTAACGTGAATTTCAATATCTTTTCCTGTTATTAATTCTCTAATAAGCTTTTCTATTTCATTAATGTGGCTTGTTTCATGTCTCAAACCAGTTTTTTCCTTACATTTTTCACATATTAAGTATGACGTTTGATTACCATTTGCAATACAAATTGCTTGCGGTTTATTAGCCAACTGATTAATAGAAGATAAAAATAATGTCATAAAAAGAGTATATTTCAAGTGAAAATTTGGAATTCTTGTAATTTCTTTAGCCCAGATATAAGTGTTAAGAGCATTATCAAATATTTTGTGGTCCTTAACACTGAGTTTATTTATCAAATAACTATATTGAGATATCCTAGCGATAGGATTTTTATTGTTAATGGGGTTACCACAAATAATGTTAGGATCGTAGAATGTATTACACTTATAATCATTGTATATGCTTTCAAAATCGTTATATTCTTCTATTTCTTCCTTAAAATATTCAACAGGAAGGTCTGTAACTAGCCATATTAAATTTAATAATCTTTGTACATTTTTAAAATAATTGTTTTCATTTATTACTTCGTTCGTTTCTAAATAGAGGCAGGTATGTCCTAACATATTTGGGGGATATTTAATTTTTTTTAATTTGCCACAAAATATCACAGCGCTTTTAATATCCGAATCTCTCAATGGCAGTATCTCATAACATGGCTTTTCATTGTTGTAAGTATTAATCATTAATATAAATAAATTTCGCTTCCCAAAACCATACCTTTTCATAAACATTTTATTCATACCACAACCTCTAAAAATCTTTTAATGAGACTGTTGCAAAAACTAATGATAAGTTTGTATCTGGCAACTCTCAAAATTTCCCAACGTACAGGGATAGTTTACAAATACATCAAAAATTCTATTCTGCATTAACATACTGTAGTTTTAGTAATTGTAAGTAATATAGATACCTTTTTAACCCTAGGAAAGCGTTCTATTTCCCATATAGTTTCAAAAAATACTGGTAAATAGCAAGGTTCTATCTTCCTAAAAACATATTCCATCCTGAAATTCTCCAGGGTATCCGCTTTGTTTTTATATGTGTTTAAATTGCTAAGAATTAAATCAGTAGAATTTTTTTGTGCTTTAATTTCTTTTCGCACAAATTCAATTTCTTTTTTTATAGCTTCAACACGACCAGCACCGGTATTTGCTCTTTGTATTTCAACTTCAATTCCACCATAAGGACTTTTAATAGATGCATATTTGATTTGTTCCTTGAATAATAAGCAAAATCCCAAGATCATACCAAAAGCTACGAAGTAAATTACTTTCTTACAATCCCTTTTAGTAAACAAAAAGAAAACAAAGGAAGCAATCAACATGCACATTAATATAAAAAAACCAATATATTCAAAGTCCAAAATTAACGTCATTAAAGTAAAGTTTTTTTTGGATTAAGGAATTTACAAAATTTTCAATATTGCAATATATTTTATATTATGTATATGTAAATTTAACAACAAATATAAATTTTCTAATTCAATCTAAGGCTGCTCATTTGCTTTTAACCACTACACATCTAACAATCAATAAAACGCTTGACACTTTTGTTTAAGATTCGTTATCATATTTTTTGGTAATTTCATTGATTTTCATACCTTTCATAATTAGAGGAAACAATTTTGAGTTCTAACGTCAGGGTTCGTTTTGCACCCAGTCCCACTGGTTATCTCCACATTGGAGGGGCAAGGACGGCGCTCTTTAACTGGCTCTTTGCAAGGCATAATAAAGGTGTTTTTATATTACGTGTCGAAGATACCGACCAGCAGCGTTCCACAGAAGAATCCACAAAAGCCATATTCGACAGTATGAAATGGCTGGGACTCGACTGGGATGAAGGTCCGTATTACCAGAGTCAGCGACTGTCCATTTATAAACAATACGCAGAAAGACTAGTCGAACATGGAAAGGCATTTTACGATACCGATGCAGAGGGACGTAAAGCCATTCGTTTCAGGATGCAGGATGAAATAACGGAATTTAATGACCTTATTCATGGTGCCATTACCTTTGATGCGGCGCTCATCGAAGATTTTGTAATCCTCAAGGCTGACGGATTTCCTACTTATAACTTTGCCTGTGTTGTGGATGATGCAGATATGGGCATTACCCACATTATTCGAGGGGATGACCATATATCGAATACCCCCAAACAGATTGCCCTTTATAAAGCCTTTGGGTTTAAAATGCCAGAATTTGCCCATATTCCTATGATACTCGGAGAAGATGGCTCAAGATTGAGTAAACGTCATGGGGCAACTTCCGTCACTGAATATCGAGATAAAGGTTATTTATCACATGCACTAGTAAATTTTCTTTCGCTTCTTGGATGGTCTCCCGGAAACGACCAGGAAATTATATCCATCACCGAAATGATTGAGAAATTTACATTAAAACGCGTGAACAAAACCAGCGCACAATTTAACAACACAAAACTGGACTGGATGAATGGTCAGTATATCAAAAATACACCCGTGGAAGAGCTCACGCCTGAAGTTAAGGCTTTTTTTGAAAAATCAGGCATTAACACCGCAGAATATACTACAGAGTGGTTTAAAAATTTGGTAAGTTTGTACCATGAACGGTTTAAAAAT
>MHYY01000175.1 GCA_001830285.1 Planctomycetes bacterium RIFCSPLOWO2_12_38_17
GGCTGCACTGGACCAGATGTCCCGGATCCGGCTTCATACAAAGCTATTCTACCAGAAGCATTAACTTCAATTATTTGAAATCTAATACCAGGACCATTTGTTAAATCTCCTAGCGTAATGTTGCCTCCAGTATAAACAGCGGTTGTGCTCGATCCCACAAGTATATTCCCTTTAAGATCGCTTGACCCAACGGTAGTTGTGGTGCCAAATACCTTACCATTCGCGGTAAATACACCGGTATTATTACCCGTTTCAACCAGCATAATATTTCGTGCCACAATTTCCTGGCTACCGATTGATAATCTGTCTCCCGTGTCCTGATCAATAGCCTCAATCTGCACCCTGGAAGAGCCTGTTCCTGGCGTATTCGCAGCCGTCAACAATGCTGAATTATCGGCAAATCCAATGACATCCTTCATAACAGGGTTCAGGTTTTCGTCCTGGTCGGTCATGCTAATAATCAAATTCACGCTGGTGGAGGCATCGTTTGTCGCACCTACCGAGCTGGGCGTGAAAATGAAAGACCCGCTGTTCGTTTTAATAACAGCAGTATCAAGCGTAGATCCGCCATATAACAATTCAAGCGTATTTCCTGTTGCAACGGTAAGATTTGCGCTATCTCCTGTTGTTGCATCACCGCCGATATTTGCGACTAATTTTTTCAGGTTTACACCTACCACGCTTGTGCCCAAGGCAGGAAAATTGTGACTACCACTATTAAAATCTTCCACATAGCCCGACGTAGTGCCGACAGGATAAATTACCGGTTGCGTTGCACCCGTAGTAGTGAATATGGTAGTTGTGCCAGCCGTTTCTTTTAAGATAAAAGACGCGCTGTTTGCGCCTGCTTTTACAGATACGAGAATCGTATCCGGGCTACTGCTTGTATTTCCCGATGAATCCGTTACAGAGATCCAGGCACGATCAAAATCATTCGTGTCGCTAGTGGACGGGAAATAATTATCCCTGTCAAGGCTACCCGATGCAGCCTGTGCATTTGTAGATACACCTACCGCAAGGGCTACTGCCAGCAAAAATACACTGGCAATACTAAACCAACTTATCTTTTTACTTTTTGTTTTTGGTCTTTCCATATAAATTATTTCTCCTTAATTACTTTTGTTTGAGACCAATTAAAATTCAATAAAATTACGATAAAAAACCTTCTATTCTTTAAAGACCCCAAGAACCTGTTTGAAATTCTTGATCTCCCAATCAACTTTGACCCCTTTTTATTCCGACCCACCTCCTTCTTTCTTTAGTAAAGCGAAAGGGCGTGTTGGGAAAAACAACCTTGTTTTACTGCAAAAACATGCCTGTTTTAGCGGCTTTTGCGTTGATTGCTTTTGCAGAAGAACCTTTTTGTTTTTCCCCTTCTTCCTCCTTTCTTTAGAATTATTGGTTTGTGTTAATTCACCTTAAGTCTTAAGTAACGGCTAAATTCAGTGAGAGGAATATAACACGTATTCTACATGTAGTCAATAAAAAAAAGAAAATATTTTTCTTCCACAAACCTTGTTGCTTCGGCGTATTGGATTAGCCAAAATTTTCATATCGCCTGTGTTTTCCTTTGACTTTATTGCTGGCTTTTTGTATATAAATTAAAATATATAATAATATATGAAAAATGGGTTACTAATTTACTATCAAAATTTCCATGTTTGGTCAAGTGCTAAATTGGAATTGTTATTTGTTTTCTACATAATTGCTTCCCGCCAAAGCAACTTACGTCATTCGCATTTCGGGGTGTCGGATGCTAAGTAGCCCCAGTACGCATACTACAATCCACGGTTTCGTCGTTGGTCCTCATAATAGAATCGCAAATGCGGCTTCTCTGGCAATCGCAGAGGACCCCGGTAACATTTACAACCCGTTATTTTTATATGGGCCCGATGGCACTGGCAAGACAGAACTATTAAAAATTATTAAAGAATTGATAATTAAAAATCACGGATGCAATGTTGTTTTAGTTAATTGTGGACAATTCATAAATCACTATGTAGAATCAGTAAGAAATAATGGCGTGGAGGGTTTCCGCGAGTTCTACGATGCCGCAGATGTGCTTCTCCTTGACGATATACAGAAGCTTGGTACTGGGAGGGGGTGCAGAGAAGAGTTTTTCTGTATATTCAACAAGCTCTTTAACATTAAAAAACAGATTGTTATTACCGCCAACTGCTCTCCTGAAGAATTTTCAACATTTGAGGCAAGGTTAACCTCCAGGTTTAGCTGGGGGCTTGTTTGTAGTATCGGTATTCCGGATTTCGAAACGAAGGTCGCAATTATAGAAAACAAGGCAGACTCTTTGGGTTTAAAACTTACCAGAGAGGTTTCTTCTTATATTGCAGATTCCGTGTTGGATGGCTTCCGGGATATAGAAAATGTGTTGAAAGCGCTTCTTAAGGAAAGCAAAGATGGAAAATCAAATGTTTCAGCATCTTTTGTAAAGAAGATTATGCGGGGTAAAAGCGGTAATAAGGGGGTTGTAAGCGTAGAATCAATTCTGAAGACGGTCTCTGTACGGTTTGATGTTAGTGTCTCGCAAATTCTCTCTAAATGCAGGTCAAGGGAGGTGGTTCTGCCGCGACAGATAGCAATGTATCTTTCTAAAAGGCTGACAAAGATGTCCCTATCAGAAATAGGGGGCTATATTGGCGGCAGGGACCATGCAACCGTCATACACGCGAACAGAAAAATTTCAAAATTAGTAAAAAGAGACAGAGGCGTACTTCTCACTATCAAAAAACTTGAAAATGAACTGTAGATAATTTGTGTATAAAATTTTTTATTGTGTGTGCAAAAAAAATTTATGTTTTTTTTCGTTGTGTTGTACACATTCAAACTACAACCAAAAACATAATACAACTAAGTATGAATTCAGACGTTACGCCAGTATTTTACAATTATAAACGTTAATTAATACGAATAATCTTTTTAAATAAGAAAACAATAATATATATGAATATAAAATTAACTGGTATAGATTTTCATAAGGGCTTAAGCCTTTTAGCTGGCATTGTACCTTCGGTTGCCATAAAAAGTGTTTTACAGGGGATAAAATTTGAGTTTAAGGATAAAAAAATAGAGTTATCTGCTACCGATCTGGAGGTATTTGTCAGGTATTATATAGAGGCGAAGGAGGTTTCTGGGGAAAGCAAAGGATTGGTTTTACATGCCAGCAGGTTGTGTAATATTGCCAGGGACTGGGCGGGAAGTGATGAAATTTTGATTTCAGTTAGTGAGGGAAATTGTGTGTTGAAGTCAAAGGGGGGGTATTTTAAGTTAAAAAGTGATGATGTAGAGCAGTTTCCTTCTGTACGAGCGGACGGCGTGTCTGGTTATATTGCAGTGGATGGAGATATTTTGAGTAATATGATTAGCAAGGTTTTGTATGCGGTATCTACCATAAAGGCGAGGAGTGTTCTTTGTGGTGTACTACTATGGGTGGAAGAGGATGCTTTGGTTTTAGTTGCGGCGGATGGAAACAGGATGTCTATTGTACGAAGAAAGATACTAAATCCGGACAAAATTAAAATCAACGGCATTGCGACAGCAAAGTGCTTGAGTTTTATACAAAAATTTTCTGCGGAAGAAAAAGGAGTGTTAAAATTTGGTTTAAGTGAGTCGCAGTTGCATGTTATAGGAAGCAAGGGGGAGGTTATATCGCAACTAATAGACGGACAGTATCCAAAATATGAAGAAGTGATACCAAAGGAGAGCGATAAGAAGATAGAGGTTAATAAAGAAGCGCTATTGGTAGCCATAAGAATGGCTTCATATATGACAAACGAAGGCTACCGAGTGGTTAGGTTTCGCCTAAAGAAGAACGGGCTAAATTTGTCCTCAAGGGCAGCGGATGTTGGTGAAGCAGAGCAAGATGTTGATGTTAATTACGAGGGACCTGACTTTGAAATTAGTTTTAATCCGGATTACGTTATAGACGCGCTAAAAGCTTCGGATGTTGGCAATGTCGTTATAGAGCTGGGCAGAAAGGATAGCGCAGCCATATTCAGGACCGGGCATGAGCAGATAAATATAATAATGCCCATAGAGTCAGAGTGAAAAATGGGTTGGTCGAGTGAATTACCGGACAGATATTTTATAAATCGTCGCAAGACCAAGAAGGTCGGAGACATCTTGAAGGGTCTATACGGTAGCAGCAAGGCGCAGCACAAGGGGGAAAATGCGAGGCTATGCCGTATTTGGAAGAATGCAGTAAGCAAGGAAATTTACGAATGCACAGAAATTATAGGCATAAAAGGAAGGGTTTTATATGTGGGGATAAAGTCGCCAACATTGTTGCACTATATGAGAAGCTTCGTTGAACAAGGCTTAATTAAGATGTTTAATGATAACGCCGGGGGAAATATAGTAGACAGGATATCGTTTAAGATGATAGAAGAAGACAAGGAATAGAAATGAATGTCGTGAAAAATGCTGATGTACAAGAAAGGTATGATGCAGAGTCCATAAAGGTGCTAGGCGGTATTGAAGCCGTAAGAAAAAGGCCGGCAATGTACATAGGCGATACCAGTTTAAGAGGACTACACCACCTTGTCGAGGAGGTGGTCTGTAACAGTGTTGATGAGGCAGTCGCGGGGTTCTGTGAAAATATAAGCGTTAAAATAAATGCTGACGGGTGTGTTACCGTAATAGACGATGGCAGAGGTATCCCCGTTGATGTGCACAAGGAAACGAAGAAGTCGGCGCTTGAAGTAGTAATGACCATGTTACATGCGGGCGGCAAGTTTGAACACAAAAGCTACAAGATATCGGGCGGATTGCATGGTGTGGGCGTTTCCGTAGTAAATGCGCTCAGCGAATGGATGGAAGTAGAGGTTCGGCGGGATGGCCACATATATTTTCAACGATACGAAAAAGGAATTGTAAAATCACCGGTTGAGGTCCGGGGCGTAACAAAAAAAAGAGGCACAAGGGTTATCTTCAAGCCGGACACCGAGATATTTGAGGATATAGCGTTTTGTTACGAAACCATAGCTAAAAGATTACGCGAGTACGCATTCTTAAATAAAGGGCTGAAGATATCATTAACAGATGAGAGAACGGATAAAAGCGAAATATTTAAGTATGAAGGCGGTATAAAGGAATTTGTAAAGGAGCTAAACGAGGGCAAGGAAACAATACACAGGGACATAATTTATCTTGAAAAAGAGGCGGATGGTATCATCATCCAGGTTGCATTACAGTATAATGACGGCTATACGGAAAACGTGTACTCTTTTGCAAACAATATCAACACAATAGAAGGCGGAACCCACCTTAGCGGCTTCCGGGCGTCTTTAACGAGAACGCTGAATAGCTACGCAAAGAGCAAGGGATTACTCGACGAGGACAAGGCGCTCACCGGAGACGATTATAGAGAAGGCCTAACGGCAGTTATAAGTATAAAACTACCCGAGCCGCAATTTGAAGGGCAGACGAAAACAAAGCTGGGAAATCGCGAGGTTCAGGGAATAGTTGAGGCGGCAGTTAATGAGAAACTTGAAACCTATTGTGAAGAAACACCGCCTACCGCGAAGGCAATAATAAACAAGGGTGTAGAGGCTGCGCGGGCAAGAGAAGCAGCGCGTAAGGCGAGAGATTTAACGAGGCGGAAAGGCGCTCTAAGCGGAACAGGTTTACCCGGAAAGCTGGCAGACTGTTCAAGCAGGGATTTTGAGTCCTCAGAGTTGTTTTTGGTTGAAGGGATTTCGGCCGGAGGCACTGCAAAACAGGGAAGAGACCGTATGTGTCAGGCAATCCTGCCACTAAAGGGGGTCATCATAAATGTGGAGAAGGCGCGAATTGATAAAATGCTTGCAAATGAAGAGATCCGAACGCTTATATCCGCCCTGGGCACCAGCATTGGCACAGACGAGTTTAACATAGGCAACCTCAGGTATTCCAAGATTATAATCATGACGGATGCCGATATAGACGGGGCGCATATCAGGACATTGCTTCTCACGTTTTTCTTCCGGCAAATGGTAGAATTGATAGAAAAAGGTCATGTGTATGTTGCACAGCCGCCGCTTTATAAAGTAACAAAGGGTAAGAAACAGGAATATGTCTATGATGACAGGGAGCTTCAGAAATCGCTGATTAAGCTGGGAGCCGAAGGCACTATGCTTGAGTTTGAAAATGGTAGAAAATCCGAGAAACTTGAGAGTGCGAAGCTGGGAAAGCTTATTGAGCATTTGGTCCAAATAGAGATATTTTTAAAAATTTTCAGAAAAAAAGGAGTCGCCCTGGAAAAATTTTTAGAACTGAGGGACAAAAAAAGCGAGACATTACCTTTGTACAGGGTGTCATACAGGGGCGAGGTAGGGTATATTTACTCGGAGGAAGAATTAGAGAAATTTATTAAAGAGAGGCAAAAGAAAGAGGGCAGAGAACTTGAAATACTTGAGGAGGGCGATGCAGAAACAGCGCGCGAAAAAGAGGAAGGCGCAATAGAGGTTGTTGAATACCACGAGAGCAAGGATATCGAAAAGGTAGTTAAGGCAATCGAAGGGTATGGTTTTAGGATAGACGATTTCTTTAATGGGAGTGATAATAAAAAGCAAAAATATAAATTAATCCACACAGATATTGAAGTCTATGCGGATTCTCTGGGCGAGGTCCTTTCAAAGATACGCGAGATTGGAAGAAAAGGACTGGAAATACAGCGGTATAAAGGTCTGGGAGAGATGAATGCTGAAGAATTAGCGGTAACAACGATGAACATTAACACACGAACGCTGCTGAGGATAAAGGTTGAAGACGCAGCGAAGGCAGATGCAATATTCAGTACGCTAGCAGGAAAAGATGTTCAGCGCAGAAAGGAGTTTATAGAGAAACACGCATTGGAAGTCAGGAATCTGGATATCTAGCCTAATGACCCTCGTAAAATCATTTTTAGACACCTGTAAGAAGTATCCCCGTAAGGTTGCAGTTATAGACCTTAAAGGAGAAACCACATATGACGCCTTATTAAAAGAAGCGGAAGCGTGCGCTTGTCTTGTGCAATCCAATGAAACAGGTAAAAACATTGGTATACTTCTTATAAATTGCAAGGAGTTTGTATCTACATTTTACGGCATCTTAATGGCGGGTAAAACACCTGTCCCGCTGAATTTTTTGCTTTCGCCTGCCCAACTGCATTTTGTTATTCAGAACGCAGACATTAACACGGTTTTTACTACCAATCTATTCAAACCACATCTGGAAGGTAACGTAAGCCACATCATTTTAACAGAAGAGATTGCATTTAATAGTTCGCTTAAAGATAGAGATATCAAGTCGGTAGATGATGAAGACGTCGCCGCTTTACTTTATACATCCGGTACAAGCGCGAACCCCAAGGGTGTAATGTTAACTCATAGAAATTTTCTCAGCAATCTTGAAGGGTGTGTTTATGCGTTTGATTTTACTGAAAAGGCTATCTTGCTGGGGATGCTTCCGCTATTTCATACGTATGCTTTAACTACAACATTGGTGCTTCCCGTCTATATGGGTGCGACAGTGGTATATATCCCGCGTTTTTCAGGGCCAAAAGTCCTGGAAATTATCGAGAAATGTAAAATCACGGCAATGTTTGCTATCCCATCCATGTACAGGGTGCTTTTAAGAACTGCGGAGACAACGAAATATGATATCAGTTCTTTGAAATTATGCACATCTGGCGGCGAGCTTTTGCCCCGTGACGTGCTGGAGGCGTTTAACAGAACTTTTCCGGTGCCAATAACAGAAGGGTACGGGCTAACAGAATCGACAGCAATAGTTTCTGTAAATCTCCCAAAAAAATTTAAGTATGGTAGTATAGGTCTGCCTCTAAGGAACCTGGATGTTAGAATTATTAGCGATGATGGTAAATGTCAACCGGTGAATATGGACGGTGAGATATGGCTAAAAGGACCGAATGTGATGAAGGGATATTACAAATTGCCCAAAGAGACATCGGAGGCTATTACTCCTGACGGATGGTTGAAGACCGGCGACTATGGCAGGCTTGACGAAGAAGGGTTTCTTTGGATTACCGGAAGAAAGAAGGAGTTGATTATTATCAGCGGCGAAAATGTTTCTCCAAATGAAATTGAGCATGTAATCAGCGGCTATGAGAAGGTCTTTGAAGTTGCTGTTATTGGAGTACCAGACAAATTGCGCGGCGAGGTCCCAAAGGCGTATATAGCATTACGTGAGAAAGTAGCGTGTGGCGAAGATGAAATCAGAACCTATTGTATGCAACACCTGCCGCATTATAAAGTCCCGAAGTATTTTGAATTTTTAAAAGAATTACCCCACGGTCCGACTGGAAAGGTATTAAAGAGGGCGTTGAAGTAATTGTGCGTTACGAGTTTTCAGTATTTGTAATGCCTCTCCAGCCACATAGCTTGAACCTGTGATGCATATTAAATCATCTCTTGTAGCAATCTGTTTTGCATAAACCACCGCATCGGTCACGTTGTGTATTACCCTTGAGCGCTTATTAAAAAGTCTTTCTGTTTTTTGATTCAGGTCTTCTGGTTCTGCCGCACGCGGGCTTTTACTCTTTGTCAAAATAATGGTATTGCCGCAAACCACAATTTCTTTTAAGATATTTTCTAAATCCTTGTCCTGCGAGAAACCAAGAACCAGAATTAGGTTGTCATATTTGAAGTTTTCGATAATGGCATTTCTCAAAAACCGCATGGAATCAACGGTATGAGCGCAATCAATAATTATCGCAGGCTTTTTGCTGATTATTTCAACCCTTGCCGGACAACGCAGGGTGCTTAATGCATGTCTGATTGTGGCGTCGTCTATTGAAATACAGCCTGATTCTCTCATGATTTCTAAAGCGCCCAGCGCAAGGGCGCAATTTTTAGCCTGGTGAGTGCCGATAAGCGGGAGAAATATATTGTCGTATGTGTGTCGCCATGTTTTGATCTTGCATAGCAATCCTATTGTATCGTTTTTATTGGAACTCTTTACAGATTCAACCAGGATGTCTCTTCCGAGAAGATATAGCCTTGCATGTTTTTCTTTGCATATATTTTCTATTACTGAAAGGGTATCTGGGTCTTCTACTGCAGAAACAACGGGAACGGCTTGTTTTATGATGCCAGCCTTTTCGTATGCGACAGCAGCAAGCGTGTTGCCGAGTATCGCAGTGTGTTCAAGCCCCACATTGGTAATAACCGATACCTGCGGCAGCACAACATTTGTAGAATCCAGCCGCCCTCCCAGCCCGACTTCAAAAACAGCCATATCCACCTGTTTTCTTTTAAAATATAACATACAGACAGAGGTGAGTATTTCAAAAAAGGTAGGGGAAGCAGACAGGTCTGTATCTCGCAGGCTCTGGATATATGATTTAAGGGCATTTAAAGCGTCAATAAAGTCACCCCCGGAAATATTCTGACGATTTATTTGGATGCGTTCTTCTAAATCAACGAGGTGTGGCGATGTAAAGAGCCCGGTCTTCAGCCCGGAATTTTCCAGGATGGTTGCCAACATAATTGCTGTTGAGCCTTTTCCTTTGGTGCCGGTTATATGAATACATGGTATGTCTTTGTGTGGACTACCAGCATATTCAAGCATTTTTAACATCCTGTCTAAGTTGAAAGTAGCTGCATTGTATTGATAACTGATTAGTTTTTCATAATCTATGGATTTATAGAGAAAGGACAATGCTTCTTCGAACGAGCGAAAGCCGTCAGGGCATTTAATCTTGTTCGTTAGTTGATAATCGCCTTGCTGCATGTGGAGGATTTATGTAGTTAATGTGCTTTGTTTAATAGACGGAGCTGTTCAGCGAGCATTTTAAGGTGTTTTTTCTCTTCATTTGCAAGTTGCCCAAAGGTGGCTTTCCCAGCGGGATGTTTAGTGTTTTTTGCTGCTTCTGTATAGTAAAGGATAGAATCCTTCTCTGCCTGAATACCGATTTTAATGCCGTCTGCGTCTGTGTGTATTTCTTTGACGATATTTTTTGCAGTGCCTTTTTTGGTAAAAATACCCGTGTCAATAAGATATTTTAAATAAAGGTCTATCGAATAGTCTTCGCAACTTTGTATGGCATCTTTGAGAGAAGATAATTCTAAAAATGCCTTTTGGAAGATCCTGAGATGTTCTTTCTCGTCAGAAGCAAGTTTAGAAAATACTTCTTTTACTCCCGGGTCTCTGGCGTTTTTCGTCAGTGTGGTATAAAATTCTAATCCTTCTTCTTCTGTGTTGATTGCAATTTTAAGAGCCTCGGCATCGTTAAAATTTTCATATTTCATTGCGTATGTATCCTTAAAATTAATTTTGAGATGGCATTGATTTTAATTTATAGAATCTATTGAACAATCTGTTTTTACGGATAAAGACCTCGCACCAGAATCGCATCAGCTACTTTCTTAACTGCCAGCATGATTGCTGCTGTACGCAGGGATAGTTTCTTTTCCCGTGAAAGGTGCAGCGCTTCCTCATAAGCACGATCGAGTATATTGCTGAGCTTGCTGTTTACCTCTTTTTCGCACCAGAAATAGCACTGGACATCCTGTATCCACTCGAAGTAGGATACAATGACCCCGCCTGCATTGGCAAGGATATCCGGGACAACAGGAATTTTACGTTCTGTTAATATTTGATCTGCCTCCGGCGTGGTTGGCCCGTTTGCACCCTCAACAATAATCTTTGCTTTTATCCTGCCTGCGTTTTCATTTGTAATTTGATTGCCTAAAGCGGCAGGGATAAGCACGTCACACGGCAGTTCTAACAATGCCTCATTTGTTATGTTTTCGGCATTTGGGAAATGTTCAAAGGAGCCGTTATCTTTGTAATGTCTTGTAAGCGCACCATGATTCATACCCTTTGGATTAAATATGCCGCCTTTTGAACTGCTTACAGCGACAATCTTACAGCCCATTTCGCTGAGAAATTTTCCAACAGCAGACCCAACATTACCGTAACCCTGAATTACTACCTTTAGCTCCTTGCGGTCAATTTTAAAGTGTTTAACAGAATTCATGATTGTAAAAGCTATACCCAGACCCGTGGCGTCCGTTCGTCCCAAAGAACCACCGATATTAATGGGTTTTCCTGTAACTATTCCTGGTGTGCAAAACCCGCTATTCATGCTATATGTGTCCATCATCCATGCCATAATTTGTTCGTTGGTGTTTACATCCGGGGCAGGGATATCCTTTTCAATACCGATGATAGGCATAATAGCATATGTATAGCGCCGCGTCAGCCGCTCCAATTCGCTTTTGGAAAGCTCTTTGGGATTGCAGATAATGCCTCCTTTTGCGCCACCGAATGGTACGCCGACCAGAGAGCACTTCCACGTCATCTCCATTGCTAGCGCTTTTAAGTCATCAAGGGTAAGTTCTGGATGATATCGAACGCCTCCCTTATACGGACCCCGAGCCGAGTTGTGCTGGACACGAAAGCCTGTAAATACCTTGACAGCGCCATCGTCCATCTGTATGGGAACAGAAACAGTTAAAATGCGGTCGAAATTCCTGAGCAGTTGATGAACATTTTCAGGCAATGATAAAATAGCAGAAACACTGTCTAACTGTTTTCGTGCAATTTGCCACTGATTACCCATGTTTTGCACCATTATCCTTTTGTTTTAAGAATCGTAGTCAGAGAAATGCATTTTTCTAAGTTATATAATCTGCAGTCCATTTTTCTATATTTGTATTTTCGATATTATATATGTTCATTAAGGTCAGCGGGGGGAAGTAAATGTTAATAGTGACCATGTCTCCTGTGTGCTTATTTGAAACACGGTGGATAGTTTTAAGGTTTACGTAAGACAATGCACCTTTATAAAATCTACGGGTAAATGTGGGCGCAATCATGTTTGTCGGCTGCTTATCGAAAAGTTCTTCGGTAAAAGTACCTGCTTCTATCAGGGTAACACCTATTGAGCCGCCGTGGTCGTGTATTGGAGTAAATTGCCCTTCTTTGAAACAAAGGACGGTAATTTCGCATTTGGTACTGACATGAACGACATTTCTTTTGTATCCCTGACTGGAAAAACTGATATATTCCTGGATTAGGAATGGTTCTTTGCTTGCTTCACGTACGCACTTTTTAATTTCATCCATTGAAGGCTTATCTGGTAATGATTCGAGATTGTCAATAAATGTCTTTAACAGAATATTCATAAATGATTTTTAAGTCTGGGAATATTTTAATGTTTAGGGAATTTAAACAAACAAAATTAGATGCTCAACGGAGTATACCCTGAGCACGAAATAGAGATGCTGCGCTTGCGCTCAGCATGACAAAAGGCGAAAGTTTCAGCATGATTATTTGTCATCTCTTCCCTTTGTTCAGAACGGAGACAGAGCAAAGCGAAGGATCTGATTTAATTATATTCATTTGATAACGTTCTTACAAGTATTTGAAAAAATATCTTAAGACCAGATATTCTTTAAACAAAGTTAGAAGCCGTCGGGTAAATTGGGATATCCCAAGGACACTGGCTCATATTTGACATGAACAAGTTCACCTGTTAGTGCTTTCAAGAATTCTGTCAGGTCGTTGACTTCCTGGGCTGTAAGATTTAGGCCATGTATATCAGGACTTTTGTTTTCGCTTCTTCCGCCAACACCGTTGTAGAATTGGACTACTTCAAATAATGTTGGAAAGAATCCATTGTGCATG
>MHYY01000176.1 GCA_001830285.1 Planctomycetes bacterium RIFCSPLOWO2_12_38_17
TATCCCCACATAATTAAATTCGTAATTTTAGAACCATTAAAATAAAATCTTAATGTTAAATTATAGTCAATTTTAAAAAGTGAGGAGGGGAAAATGAGGTTTAAAAGGTTTATTTTTGCAGGAACATTTACATTGTTCGCTGCCGCAATGTCATCAGTTAGCTATGGACAGGCTAACCAGGGCGAATTATGCAAAAAGATGTGGGATAATTTCCAAGGAATGAGAGCAATGACGGGTCTTTCAGCAGCAGACGCTAGCCAATTTGCAAAGTTTTCAGAATGTTCAAAGGCAATAGTTGCTGATTCAAAGATTTCTACCGAAAAATTTTCATCAGATAAGAACTATACAGTTATAAATCAGGAAGTAATTTATCATTCATCTGAACTCGATAAGGCAGCTACAAATAAAGATCTCGAAGAGATTCAGGTACAATTCAGAAGGTTAACCATTGCTTGTAGGAACTGCCATAAGATTTACAGGTCTGAACTGAAATTAGTACCGTAATAAAATATCCCACAATTAATAACGAAAATTAGGAGGAATTTATAATGAAAAAGATGTTTCGTTTCTTATATGTAATACCTGTTATTGCCGGATTGGCTGTTGCTAGCAGCACAGCATCGGCGCTGACTCATCATGAGGCGGGCGATACAACAAAGAGCCCATACACAATCTTTGCAGGTCTTGGCTTCGCAGTCCAGGAAAGCTGTTATTATTGTCATGGAAATGGCGGCAAGGGTACAGCAAAAGGACATGAATACGGTGTGCCAGACTTCACCGACGCAGGTTTTCAATCTTCAAAAACAGACGAAGCGCTTGTAAAACACATAAATGCTGGAAAGGGGAAATGCCCAGGCTATCAGGGAAAGATGTCACCTGAAATGATTGAAAAGATGGTGGAAATTGTAAGAAACTTTGCGGCAAAATAACGGCTAAAGTTAATTTAGAAAAATATAAAAGGGGTATGTGAATTCACATTTACATACCCTTTTTTGTTATCTAGTCATATAGAAAATAATAATAACTATACAATATCTGCCTTCAAAACACCTTTCATCTGTTGTATGGCAAAGCGATGTTCACGTTCTGTAAGCGCTGCAATACAATCTTCAGGTATTCTAACCTTATAACCTCTCATATATGCATCTACTGCGGTATATAAAATACAAATATTTGTTACTACGCCCGTAATTATCAAATGGGTTATTCCGAGACTTTTCAATAACTCATTTAAAGAAGTCTTATAAAAGCTTGAATAGCTGGTTTTCCCTAAAATATAATCATTCTTGGAAGGTTTAAGCTGCTCAATAATCTGCGCGCCAGCAGTACCTTTTACAGCATGTCTTGGCCACAACCTGAATTCTGGATCGTTTTCCTTATGCATGTCACAACAATAAATAATTGGAATACGAACCTTTCTAGCCTTTGTAATCTCCCTCTTAATATTATGAACTATATCTCTGGCCTTTGACACTTCAAGTGGTGCACCTTTATTTACAAAATCATTTAACATATCAGTAACGATAAGCGCTGTTCCTTTGTTTTTTAACATTTCCAAGTTCCACAAAACTAAATTATTTTTAAAAATATTCTAAAAAATTTTAGTGTCTTTTTATATTATAAACACGGAAAAATCATCTGCAAAAATTATTTCACCATCATAAATGTTTTTAAGGTCGTTTAACAATTCTTTGTTGTTATGTATTGTACTATCACAAATCGGATAAAAATGTGTGAGTATTAACCTTTTACATCCTGACTTTTCTGCAATCCTGGCGCACAAGCTTGGAGTTAGATGCCCCTCAACCTTCTGATCATCAGGAAAAGAACATTCAAGAATCAAAGTATTAACATTTTTGGACAATCGAACAATTTCCTCGCAAAAATCCGTGTCACCAGAATACACCAGCGCTTTACCATCCGAAGACTCTATGCGAAAACCGATACTATGCATTGAGTGTTTTAACATCTCTACGGTGATTTCAAAATTATCATAAGATAACCTTCCACTATCAATTTCTTTAAAATACAGCTTGAAACTTCTCGGTTTTATGGAGTCACCATAAACCATTAACAATCTCTCATAGAATGCCTTTAAACCGGAAGGACCTATAACATGAAGAGGCTTAATTCTTCCGGGGTCATTATATCGCATCGCAAAAAGGAATGAAACCAGGTCCAGCGAATGATCTGGATGAAAATGCGAATAGCAAATATAATCAATATCTAAATATGTAACACCGGCAAGAAATAGCTGGCGTAACGAGCCGGGGCCTGTATCAAAGACCATGTACTCATCTTTTAGCTTCAGCAGAGTACATGGATATGCCCTTGTTCTTGAAGGGATGCCTGTACCAGAACCAATTATTGTTAATTCCATTCCACAAAATTAGTACCGTCTATATCAGGCGGTACTGGAATTCCAAGTGACGCCAAAATAGTTGCACTAACATCAACAATCTCTAAATTATGTTTAGTAACATTCTTTTTGTTGATATATACAAACGCATCGTCGTAAGTGTGCATACCCGTGAAAACACCTTTACTTAAAAGAGAGCCTTTATATATTGCACCCTTTAAATCGTAACCGTGTTTTGGCTCAATAACAAGGTCTGGCGCCCTGTTAAAGTAGTCTCCTCGGTAAATCTGCTCACGTTTATGAATCTTATCAATTATATTCTCATTTGTATCCGGGTTTTTAATGCCTGTTAACTTCGATATAAGTGTATCTCTTAACTGTTCATATTCATTGCCCGGTTCCACGCATCCACCAGGTTCTCTGCCTTTAAGATTAATATATATCCTGCCTGGATCCAAACAATAAGCCCTCGATTCGTTACTCATATCAGATAATGCCTTTGCTGGAATTGTCTTGAACTTCAAAAAACCCTCTTCTTTCAACCAGTGATTTACGTATATCTCCTGTTTTATCCCACAGAATCCATGATCAGACAAAAGAATCACTGTAGTATTGTCATCCACATTTTCCAGTAATTTACCAATTGTGTCATCTATTCTTCTATAATATTCCAGAAATAAGGAACTGTACTTCTGATCATTTTTATCGAGAAATTCCCAGAAAAAGTGGTGCAACCTATCTGTTTCAGTAAATACACCAATAAATAAGTCACACGCTTCATTTTTCAAAAAATGAAGTAATGCTGTTGCTCTTTTTTCTAATGTTAGAAACATGTCATCAAATAATTTGTCTTTCGATTCGCGAGCTAGCTGTGTTTCAACGTCAATTTTATAACCCATTTCCTTCAAAATGGGAACGACTGAATTGGGATACGTCGCGCGGGTAAGGTCTATTGCAACGAACCCTGCTACTAAAATACCATTCATTTCCGTAGCTGGATAGGTAGATGGTACATTAATTACAACAGAGCGCTTATTGTAATCTCGAATGATGTCCCATACAGGTTTACTCAAAATATGTTTCGAATTGGGGAAATATATATCGTACGAGTTAGGAATCCTTTCCATAAAGCCAAAAACACCATGTTTAGCAGGATTTTTGCCAGTCATAAAGGATGCCCAAGCAACAGATGACACTGCCGGGTGGGTTGACTTCATTTCTTGAAGCGTCCCGTTTGATACCAGTTTTGATAAATTTGGGCAAGTACTCTGCTGAATTAATTTCTGTAATAAACTATATGGTGTGCCATCCAGTCCGATGACGATTGTTTTCTTTTTCACTTTGATATCAATTTTTCTTATATTTTCATTCCGATTTCAGTACCTTCTGCAATTGCCTCAAGCGCTGTACGCCCCTCTACTGCATCACCAACGGTATAAACTTCAGGAACGAAGGACTGAATGGACGATATAAGCTCGGTGTTAGATTGATGAAGTGTTGGAATAACAATATTATCGAAACCTTCAAGCCTTTGGTCTGCTTCTCTTCTGCGACTGATGATTATATAATCACGTCCAATCTCTGTTACTTTCGCATTAACATATAACCGAGCTCCCATCTTTTTAAGACGTTCACATACATGATAACGCGGATGCGCAACCAACTCCAACCCCATAACACGCCGCATTTCTACGAGCGTTACTTTTTTGCCTCTCATAGCCAGAAAATCTGCAAGCTCACAACCTTCTGCTCCTCCGCCAACAATCGCTATATTGTTTCCGATGGAATCAATATTCATAAAAGCCCTTTTCACATTAAGCACACCGTCGTGCTGACCACCCTTGATTTCAACAGGAACATGCTTAGCACCATGCGCAAGAATAACAACATTTGGTGAAAGTGCCTTAACTGACGATACGGTCGCTTCTTTATTTAGTTGAACTGAACTATTCGTTTTCTTTACCTGATTTATCTGATAATCGAGGAATTTTTTCATTGGTTCTTTCATCGGCGCCATAGACGCATAACGAAAACTTCCGCCAAGTTGTGAGTCTTTCTCCCACAGGGTAACATTATGTCCGCGACTTGATAAAACATGCGTGGCAGCTAATCCTGCTGGTCCACCCCCAATCACCAATATTTTTCTAGGTTTTAAAGTCTTTTGTAACTGAGAAACGCCTTCTTTACCAATATATGGATTTACTGTACAAACAAGTTTTTTGTCAGAAATACTCTCTATACACCGGTTACAGCTCAAACATATTCTTATGTCCTCAAGCTTGCCATCTCTAACTTTATTTGGAAAACAAGGGTCGGCAATAAGCGCTCTTCCAAGTACAATTAAATCTGCTTTATTTTCTTGCAGTATTTTCTCTGCCATAGAAGGGCTTAAAATTCTTCCCACAGCAAGCACGGGTATTTTTATAACAGACTTTATTCCCTCCGCAAGATGCACAAAACATCCTTCATCCAGATAATAACAGGGTATATTATAAAAGGCAGATGCATAGTTACAGGCAGAGACATGAATAGCGCTGGCGCCCGCCTTCTCAAGTATTCTGGCAATCTCTTTACTTTCTTCTAATTTAATCCCAGTATCGGTATATTCATCGGCGCTGATACGGCATATTACAGGATAATCATGCGGCGTACGCTTCCTGATATTTTCAACAATCTCTCTCGCAAATTGAGAACGACGTATAGTATCACCGCCATAGTCATCGGTTCGGGCATTCGATTCAGGCGAAAGAAACTGATTGACAAGATAACCATGTGCCATGTGGATTTCAACGCCATCAAATCCAGCTTTCACGGTGCGCTCGGCACACTCAGCAAATCTACTAACTAAAGTTCTAACTTCTTCTATTGTTAACTCTCCTGGCACCTCTTTTGTTAAAGGACTTGGTATCGCAGAAGGGGCAACCGGTTTTGTTCCAGTAAAATAAGGTAAAGCTTCCCGTCCGGCATGGCTTAATTGTATAACAACCTTTCCACCTGCCGCATGAATACATTCCGTTAATTTTTTCAAACCAGATATATACTTATCATCATATATACATAACATACCATCGTTAACTCTACCCACCGGATCTACGGCAGTATTTTCGAGTGTAATGTAACCCACGCCACCCGTGGCACGTTCTTTATAATAATTAATAATCTCATCTGTCACAAACCCCTCTGCATCGCACAGGTGCGTCTCCATAGGAGACATTACAGTACGATTTTTTATATTTAGTGAACCTATTTTAAATGGGCTAAAAAGCTTTGTAAAAGCAGTCATTAATATAGTTCCTCTATAACCAAGATGCTCACGCTTTTTGTAGTATAATTTCCTCTTTATCTCTTTTTGCTTTATTGTAAAGAGTATCGCGTTCGACAGGTTCTCGTCCAGCCTCTTCAATTAATTTAATAATTTCCTGAACGGTTAAAGACTCCGGTGTCTCTGCGCCTGCGGCGTGTGTTATTTTCTCTTCCCTTACAGTCCCATCAATGTCATCCACACCAAAATTAAGAGAGACTTGCGATAGTTTAATTCCAAGCATAATCCAGAATGCCTTGATATGGTTAAAATTATCCAGCATTAATCGGCTAATTGAAATGACCTTTAAATCGAGCATGGCTGTAGTACCTGAACGATTTGATAATTCAGTATTTTTTGGATGAAATGCCAGCGGGATAAATGACATAAACCCGCCTGTCTCATCCTGAAGCTCCCTCAATTTAATTAAATGATTAGTAATATCTTCAGGCGTTTCTATATGCCCATACAACATTGTTGCATTACTTCGTAAACCCAAATTATGCGCTTCACGCATTACCTGCAACCACCCGTCACCGCTTAGCTTTTCCGGACACAATTGTTCGCGAATATATGGAGAAAATACCTCAGCGCCTCCCCCCGGTAATGAGCCAAGACCCGCCTCCTTGAGTTCTTTTAATGTCTGCCTTACTGAAAGTCTTGCGATTTGAGACAGATGTTCAATCTCTACCGCAGTAAATGCCTGTATATGCAAACCGGGGCATCTTTCATGGATTTCGCTCAACATCTTCACATAGAAATCAAAAGGCAGTTCTGGATGCAAGCCGCCAACAATATGAATCTCTGTTGCACCTTCTTCTGCTGCGATTATGGCCTTATCAAGAATCTCCTCCATCTCCATTGCATAAGAACCTGATTCCCCTTTATCTCTGCTGAATGCGCAAAATCTACACCTATTCTTACAAATGTTTGAATAGTTTATATGGCGGTTAATAATATAGTATGCCCTGTTACCGTTCTTCCGTTCACGAACGATATTAGCCAGATGACCAATACGGAGTATATCGTTAGACTTGAAGAGACGCACCCCATCGTCATAACGCAGGCGCTCGCCATCCTTAACCTTCTGCAGGATATCGTATATGGAAGATAATTTTAGCAATTTTTCCATTTTCATGAAAATATCAGAATTCAAATTTAAAATCAAGGAATATGTCCTTTAACTCACGCCCCAAAAAATGCTAAATTGGTCAAATTACATAACCAAAATTACTTGCATATAAATATAATTATCGTTTATTATTAAATAGATAATAACTAGTAAGTACATATGTAGAATAAAATGAAACTAGCTAATTTTTAGAAAAATCTTAGGGAGATTCTTTGATTTGGAAACGCAACAAGAACTATACACCCCATCTATTCAGAACGTCATAACCGAAGCTAAACAAACAAAAACAAACAGATCAAATAAGGGCAAAAAGAACTGGTGTAATTCACAAAAGTTACGATGGTCGGTTCAAATAGCATTTATTATCGTTGTGCTCGTCATTGGATGGCAATTTTATACCTTTGTAAAATATTGTGAATCGGGTGGAAAGGGATTTTATATGCCAAGACCGCCTGGCGTTGAATCCTTCCTGCCAATAAGCGCCCTAATGGGCACAAAGTATTTTTTTGGAACAGGTAAGATTAATCCTATACACCCTGCGGGATTTGTCATTTTTGGAACACTACTTCTTACGGCTATTTTTTACAGAAGAGGTTTTTGTGGCTGGATTTGCCCAATCGGTTTGATATCGGAATGGGAGTGGCGGCTCGGAGACCGGCTTTTAAAGAAACTCCCGCAACGGGTTTCACATGCAATAAAACACTTTCCAACCAGAATCACTGCCGGATTGAGCCTTATCTTTACGCCTATTGTCGGACTGCTCATTATAGAAGTTCTAACCATGGAATCCTTTAAATCTCCGGTTTTCGCGTATTTAACGCCCGCTTTTATTCTGGCAATGGTACTGCCATTTGTTGTTCCGCGAAGATTCTGGTCAGACAATGTAAATGATATAATTGCAAGGGCATGGAAATATTCAATCCTTGCATTTTTCATTCAGGTAATTATTATCAAAATGCCCATCGCACAGTTAGAAGTTATGTACACAAAGGTTCCGTTTGTTCGTGTGGCAGACGTTAAGATGCTTAAATTTTTCACAAATATGTCTGGCATGGCGCTATCTGTAATCCTTGTTATCTTGATTATTTCGCTCGTTAATAAAAACTTTTGGTGCCGCTTTTTCTGCCCGTATGGCGCTCTTCTGGGAATTATCGCTTATGCAAGTCCCATGAGAATTACACGCGATACAGGAAAGTGTATTGATTGCGGAAAATGCACCAGGGCATGTGCGATGCACATCCTCGTTGAGAAAAAGAAACATGTCCTGACCCACGAATGCGTAACCTGCTACGATTGTGTCAATGCCTGTCCGGTTAACGGAGCGCTGGATATGAAGCTGGTTGGAGACCGCAAGAAAATCCATTACGGTCTTTATGCCATTATGCTCGTTGGTCTTTATGTTGCCGTAACAAACACGGCACGTGCTACCGGACACTGGTACACGAAAATTAACGATGCCGAATATATCTTGAGAATATCGGAACTCAACCAGCCAAAATATCTTCACAAGGCTGGACAGTTCGAAACGGAATAAATGTAAAAACAATCTAAACCACAGATTACACGGATTTCACAGATGATACGGTTAATATGACAACGATTCTTGCAGTAGGACCTCACCCTGATGATGTAGAAGGCGGTATGGGCGGAAGTATTCTAAAGTTAGTATCGCTGGGATACGATGTTCATATTCTGGATTTAACAAATGGCGAACCAACACCACATGGAAGCCAAGAAATAAGACAAAAAGAATGGGAACAAGCGTCATTTATGCTGGGAATAAAGAGCAGAACGGTACTTGACCTTCCAAACCGTTATCTGTTAGATAATATTGAAGCGCGTAAGAAAGTTGCGGTTGTCATTCGGAAAATAAAGCCTCAAATCCTTTTCCTGCCTTACTGGATTGATGCGCACCCTGACCACGTTCAGACGACACAAATCAGCGAAGCGGCACGCTTTTACGCAAAACTTACAAAATCAGATATACCCGGCGAACCTTGTTATCCATCACATATCTATTATTATCTCTGCTCTCATTTCAGGCTTCACGTTACGCCTGCATTCATTTTAGACATCAGCAAGGAATTTGAAAAGAAACTTCAGATTGCAAGGGTTTATCAATCACAATTTGCCTATGACGATGCGCGGTGGAAATACATCAGCAGTTCAATTACGGCAAAGAATCAATATTACGGCAATCTGATAAGGGTTGATTATGGAGAGCCGTTTATGAGTCACGAGCAGGTCGGTCTAAAAGATATTCGTGATATCATATGAATTATTTCCCTGTAGGAAAACTTGATTTAAAATTACTCGAAAGACTTATCGCTTTAAATCCTATAAAAGACCCCAGGGTTATTGTTGGTCCACGGATTGGCGAGGATGCAGCAGTTATTGATTTTGGGGAAAAATATCTAGTAGCAAAAACAGACCCTGTTACCTTCACCACCTATCGTATTGGCTGGTATGCCGTTAATGTAAACGCCAATGATATTGCCGCAATGGGCGCCACCCCAAAGTGGTTTCTCGCAACGCTGTTACTGCCTGAAAAAAGAACCAATAAGAAATTAGTCACACAAATTTTTAATGATATTATTAAATCAACACAGGCACTAAACATCACACTGTGCGGCGGTCATACAGAAATATCAGGCAAAATTGACAGGCCAATAGTAGTTGGACATATGCTGGGTGAGGTGGATAAGGATAAGCTGGTAGTAAATACAAATGCCCGTCCCGGAGACGACATCTTACTAACAAAAGGCATTGCAATTGAGGGAACGGCAATTATTGCCCGCGAAAAGACATCCGCATTAAGAAAGGAATTTGGAGAAAAATTCGTTAAGAGGGCACAAGCATTCATAAACAATCCCGGATTGAGTGTAGTAAAAGATGCATTACTGGCAAATAAAGCAGCTCGTATAAACGCCATGCATGACCCAACTGAGGGCGGGCTGGCTACAGGTATTTTTGAGCTTACTAAGGCGTCGGAAACAGGCGCTATAATAGAAATGAAAAAGATTCAAATTTATAAAGAAACAAGGCAGATTTGTAAACTTTTCAACATTGACCCGCTCGGTCTTATCGCATCCGGTGCATTATTGATTGCACTGGACCCGAAGGACACAAAAAAGGTAATTAACATTCTCGCAAGAAATGGCATAACCTGTACTAAAATTGGTAAACTTACAAAAGAAAGCGAGGGATTAAGACTTTTAAGGAAAGGCGAATTTATAAAAATGCCTATGTTCAAGGTAGATGAGATTACAAGTTTAATAACATAAAGCTCATTGGTTGCTCTGAAGCGAAGCGGAAGAGCAAGCCAGTGCAGTGTTTTGTTAAAAATTATTAAAGGTCAAGTCCCAAATTTTAGTACTAAAATAAATATAATTCAGGAGAATGAAAATCGTAATTCCCTTCAAAAATTGTATCTTTAAAAAATTTTGTTATTGTGTCCTTTTTTGAGCTTGACCAACTTTTTACATATGTTGGAGATAAAACAAAGTTTTCACAGTGATTTAAAATCAATCGAGATATTTCATAAAGTTGATAACTATCTGTTGAGTTTAAAATTTTATCAAGTACAGCTTGAGCGGCTGTTGCATGCTGTTTCAGATATGAAAAAATTATATATGTTTTTGTTTTTGAGACTGGCAATACATTAAGTACAATTCTTAAAATATAATTATCAACAAGAAATTTATCTATTGTAAAAAGAGAGGATACCGCGATAGTGGGTTCTTTAAGATTTATAATAAATGTATCATGACATATAAGATCATAATATCTGTTTAATAAAATATTATCAAACTGAGTTTTGTACAACCATGTTTGATGTGAAATCATTAATCTTGAAGTAGCCAATTCGCAAGCAATTGTTTGTTTATCTCCTGGATCTATTCCAAGATCAATCTTTTGAAGGTATGCAATTTGTATTTTAAAAGCAGCGTCCATTGTTGCATATAGTCCTTTATATATTGTTCTATATGCTAAAAGAAAAAGATGTTCATTGTTTTTTAGATCAATTCTATCTTTATCAATAGTTGAAAATAGTTCATTATCATGAGTAGAACAAAGACCTGTAAAAGTGGTTGCTTCATTTCTGCCTAAAAGTCCGAATTCAATTTTAGGAAAAGAATTTTGTATAAGTTTGTGAGTAAATGTACATACATGTCCATTATCAATTAAATTTTCTAAAATTTTTGAATTTTGAACTGAGTGTGCTTTAATTGCTGTGTTTTTACAAGTCATTGAAGGTTCAAGACACTTATTAAATTTGATACTATCAAATTTAAAATAAAAATTTAACATTTTATTTTTAATTTCTTCTTCATTTAATTTGTTCATGTTATTCTCTTTAACATTTATTTTTATCTTTATTCTACAATTGTCGGCATATTATTACATAAAATGTATGATGTCAACCGAAAATGAACAAGATTATGTTGGAAACACAACTATATTTCGATATAAGGTTTGAGAATTTATTATTATACTGAATTACGATAATTGTCTGGTTTTGTTATTCCCATCAATATAATAATTGACAATTCTGTGGTTGAGTTGTACAATTAATTTGCGGAAATTGTGGCAGATGCAAGTGCATTTCTTGCTGTCGTTCTCAACGAATCTGACAGGGACTGGGTTATTGATAAAACCCTCGGGAGGAAAATAGTCTCTCCTGAAATTTTGCCATACGAAATTGGAAATGCATTAATTGCAGTCAGAAAAAAGGGTAGCCTTAATGATAGAGAAGTTCTCAAGGCATACGACATCCCGCAGAGAATAGCCGTCAAATTGGTTCCGGTAAAAATACATGAGGCGATCAAAATCGCTCTTCGATTCAGTATATATGCCTATGATGCTTACTATTTACAGTGTTGTGTTGAAAATAAATTACCGCTTATTAGCC
>MHYY01000177.1 GCA_001830285.1 Planctomycetes bacterium RIFCSPLOWO2_12_38_17
TGAATAATAATCATTAATTTCGCCAATTTTGTATTTACTTAAAAAAATCTTATTTAACAAAAAGATAATTCCACCGATTATTGTAAAAGTAATCCAGAAATTCCAGCCATTAATAGCCATTATACCGCCCAACGCACCAATGAGAGCGGTAATCGAAGAAAATCCTAGCAGTAAATACAGTGTTCTGAAATCACTTTTGCTTGTTTTATCACTAATTAAAGGTATTAGTCTTAGACCGCACCCCATACATATCATACTCTTTTTATTGGTTTGACTGTCGGGATGATATATCTGTCCACAGTTCATACATTTTAACAATTCTGAATCTTTTACCATAAATTTACCAAAATTATAGCATCACGATTTTATCATGTCTAAATAAATTGAGTAACTTTAGATATATTATGACAAGAAAGGATAGAAGAGACTAAGATATTTACAAAATAATGAGGGCTCATTTAGCCGGTATCTCTATAAATATAAAGAATTAGAAAGCAAGTTAAAAAGTTAATGGAAGCAACCGAATCAGCGACCTTTTATAGTGGTATTTTATTACACTTGTCATCTATAAAAAAGAATTAATTGAAAGTGTTTTCCTATGTGCAGTCATGTATGCCGAGAGGTACTACAAACAATAACTATCAATGTCGAACTAAATAGAATCTAAAAATATTTACTTATTCATATTTAAAGACAATCTTTCAATTTGTTCCATAATCTGTTTTGTAATTTCTAAAACATTTTGTTTCTCAATACATCTGTTATTTTTAAACCTCATTGGTTTACCAAATGTTACTTTGATTTTTGAAATCTTGGGTATTTTAGCGCCTTTGGGTAATGCCTCGTATGTGCCTGAGATAAATGCGGGAATGACGGGCACTCCGCTCTTTATGGCAAGGAAACCGATGCCCGGATTTCCCTCCTGAAGGCGGCCTTCCTTACTTACTCCTCCCTCTGGGAAGATGCCTAAAACTCCATCTTTTTTAAGAGCCGCAATACCTGCTTTCAGTGCGCCAATATTTGCACCTTTTTCTTTTACGCAGATACAACGTAACAATTTGAAAAGCCATTTCCCCCGCCCTTCATAATACAGTTCGGTCATCATAAAAGAAATACGCCTGGGAAACACTGATTGAAGTACTATTGGGTCAAGGTAGCTGAAATGGTTTGCAGCAACAATAAGCGGTCCATCGAGTGGTATAAATCCTCTGTTTTCAACACGGGTATGGTAAAATACCTTTAATAAAATGACTCCGATTGCCTTAATCATAAGAAAAAAGCAATCATTTAAAATATTCAGAAAATTAAAATTCTTCCCCCTGTTCATATTTATACAAATTTCTTTACATTATTGAGTTTAATACTGCTCCACATTACAAACAAACTGAACACACAAACCCCTATCCCTAAATATAACATTAGGTTTCTTACAGGAATTAAAGCAGTTAATTTGCCAATCACTAATGTTGGAGCTACCACAGAAGCATTCACAAAAATGTCTCTACATGCAAAAATCCTTCCTCTTAATTCGGAAGGTGATGCCATTTGAATATCAGCATTTATTGGGGCTAAAAAAGCACCTCCAGCAATTCCTGTAAAATATGTTATTACCATAATAAGGGTATACGATTTTACCAAAGAAAAAAATATAATGCCAAACGAAAGTGACGCTATACTCCATGTATAAATGGTATTTCTTTTAACTTTGTTGCCATATTTACCAACCAGAATAGACCCTGTAAAAAGACCCGCGCCTAACAGCGTAAAAACAAACCCAAGAGGGGTTAAAAATTTAAGATTTAATACCTTATCAGCAAAATCAGAGATTGCAATATAAAAGCTTACGCCTATAAACCAGAATATCGCATTAAAAATAATAAGTATTTTAAGTCTCTCATCCTGATAAATATGTTTCATACCCTCCCTGATATCAGACAGTATTTCAAAGAAACTTTTAATTTTACGGTATTCTTTTTCTCTTACAGTCAGTAAAAATATCGTGCCCGCAGAGAAAAGATATGTAAATGCATCAAAATACAAAGATGGTTTAAATCCAATTTTGTCGAAGACAATACTGCCAATTGCTGTACCAGCCAGAATACTTAACAACGCCGAAGATGCAATGAGTGCATTTGCAGCGAGGAGATGTCTGTCCTCAACTACGTCCGGGATGATTGAATATTTAGCAGGCGAAAAGAAACAAGTAAAGACGCCAATTATAAATATTACTGGATATGCAGGTGCAATATATGCAGAATCAGAAATCAACCACGGAATGGCACATACCAGAAGCGCCCTGGAAATATCTGAACCTATCATTATTTTTCTGCGTGACAATCTATCAGAAAGTACACCAGAAAATAAGCTAAAGAGGAAAAAGGGCAATGTACTCCAAAATGTAATTCTGGACAGTTCTTCTCCTACATTTCCACCATTTCTTATAATTAATCCAAGCAATGCCACTTGATGGAATCTGTCTCCAAGCGCTGAAACAATCTGTCCAATCCACAGTTTGGTAAAGTTATAGTTTTTGAAGACTTCTATTAATTTTGTAGTACGTTCCATTATCTTAAAGTGACCATTTTAAAAATATTATTATTAATGGTTTATAATAGCAATTATTTATTAATCTATCTACGCTGTTTATATAGAATTTTACTTGCCTGAAAAAGTTCTTTTTGATAACATAATTTACCTTTTTCTGCAATCTCAATTGAAAACATAAATCATGTGATTCTGTTTTATTTATTAATTGAAAGGAGTTGTTTGGATGTCGCCTAAGTATGTTTATTTTTTCGGCAATGGTGTCGCTGATGGGAAGGCTGATATGAAACACCTTCTTGGTGGCAAAGGAGCCAATCTCGCCGAAATGACCAATCTCGGTATTCCCGTTCCTCCAGGGTTTACAATAACAACTGAAGTCTGTGATGCGTACTATAAAAACAACAAACAATATCCAGATGGTCTTACCGAAGAAATAGAACAGAATCTTTCTCGTTTAGAAAATCTGATGGGTGCAAAACTAGGCGATGCTGAAAATCCTTTGCTAGTATCTGTTCGCAGCGGTGCAGCTGCATCAATGCCAGGAATGATGGATTCTGTATTAAATCTTGGTTTAAATCCGGATGCTATAGAAGGGCTTATTAAAAAGACGGGTAATGAACGTTTTGCATGGGATGCATACAGACGATTTATTACTATGTTCGGTGACGTGGTAATGGATGTAGAGCGCCATTATTTTGAGGAAATTCTTGATAAGCACAAGAAGAAAGTGCGCGCAAAAAGCGACACAGACCTCAATGCTGAGCATCTGAAAAGCATTGTTGAAGATTTTAAGGTTATATATAAGAAGAAGACCAGCGAGGATTTTCCGAATGATCCGAAGATACAACTCCAGAAGGCGATTAATGCTGTATTTGCATCATGGAATAACCAGCGTGCATTGAAGTATCGTCAGCTTTATGAAATAAAAGGATTACTTGGGACGGCTGTAAACGTTCAGTCAATGGTATTTGGTAATATGGGCAACCATTCTGCTACAGGTGTATGTTTCACAAGAAATCCCTCAACAGGAGAAAATAAATTTTATGGTGAATTCCTTATCAATGCGCAGGGTGAAGACGTTGTTGCCGGGATTCGTACACCAGAACCAATAGAAGACCTTGAGAAAGAAATGCCCGAAGTTTATAACCAGCTTGTTAAGTATAAGAATACATTGGAGAACCACTTTAAGGATGTTCAAGATATAGAGTTTACAATTCAAGAGAATCGGTTATTCATGTTGCAGACCAGGAATGGTAAACGTACCGCTCGCGCCGCTATAAAATTTGCTGTTGATATGACTAAGGAGGGGTTGATTGATAAAAAGACTGCTATTTCAAGGATTGACCCCAATCAATTAGATCAATTATTACATCCTACTTTTGACCCAAAGGCAAAGAGGGAAGTTATTGCGGTTGGGCTACCGGCATCGCCAGGCGCTGCCACAGGTAAGGTTGTTTTCAGCGCCGAAGATGCTGAAAAATTATCAGAAAAACGCGAAAAGGTAATTCTGGTTAGAAAGGAAACCTCTCCTGAGGATATTGGCGGAATGCATGTGTCTCAGGGTATTCTCACAACACGCGGCGGTATGACATCACATGCGGCTGTGGTTGCAAGGGGTATGGGTAAATGCTGTGTTGCGGGTTGCGGCTCAGTTATTGTTGACTATAAGAGTCAGACCTTTAAGGTTGACAGTAAGGTAGTAACAAGAGGCGATTACATATCAATAGATGGTAGCACGGGTGAGGTGATGTTGGGTCAGGTTTCCACTGTACAACCTAGCCTAAGCGGCGATTTCGCAACCCTGATGGAATGGGCTGATGAGATACGCATACTTAAAGTGAGAACTAATGCGGATACTCCTGAAGATGCTAAAAGGGCGCGCGAGTTGGGGGCTGAAGGAATTGGACTTTGCAGGACTGAACACATGTTTTTCGGTGAAAACAGGATTGACTCTGTACGACAGATGATTCTCTCAGCGCCAGACGTAAAAAATTTAAAGGCAAGGATAGCTATTTTAGAAAAAGATTTGGCAAAATCAGCAAATAATAAAACGAATACTATTAAGAAAGAATTAATGCAGGCTAAAAGGGAACTCAAAGAGCCATTAAATTTATACAAATCAGCATTGAATAATTTACTTCCAATGCAGCGTAAGGACTTTGAGCAGATTTTTGAGTCAATGGATGGACTTCCAGTAACTATTCGACTTCTTGACCCACCTCTTCACGAATTCTTACCTCAAGAAGATTATAACCAGAAAGAAATGGCAAAAAAGATGAAGATCGGCCTGCAAGAGGTTCAAGAAAAGGTATCAGCGATGCATGAATTAAATCCAATGTTAGGACATCGAGGCTGCCGACTTGGAGTTACATTCCCTGAAATATATGATATGCAGGTGCAGGCTATCATCGAGGCTGCCTGCAACATGAAGAAAAAGGGTGTTACTGTATATCCTGAGATAATGTTACCCATTATCAGTATTGAACAAGAATTTGTTATATTAAAAGATGATGTCCACAGGATAGCCAAAGAGATCATGCAAAAGAAGGGAATGCAGATTGATTACATGGTAGGTACTATGATTGAGTTACCGCGTGCGGCGTTGATTGCAGATAAGATTGCGAAACATGCGGAATTCTTCTCTTTCGGGACAAATGACCTCACACAGATGACCTTTGGTTTCAGCCGCGATGACGTTGGCTCCTTTGTGCCTGATTATATTGAGAAAAACATACTTGAAAAGGACCCATTCCAGGTATTAGATCAGGAAGGAGTAGGTCAACTTGTTGATATTGGGATTAAAAGAGGGCGTAGTACAAGACCAAATTTGAAAGTTGGTATATGCGGTGAGCATGGCGGAAATCCACAAACTATTCATTTTTGTAATAAAGTTGGAATGGATTATGTAAGTTGTTCGCCATTCAGAATACCGATTGCCAGGCTTGCCGCTGCGCAGGCATCATTACAACAACCCATTTTGCAAACAACTGTTTAGTAAATTCATTAAAATAAACTTATTTATTTAAAGGCATCCTTACTTATTCAGGATGCCTTTTGTGTTTATGATTGATATATTCAAAAGATTACCAGGTACTAATTGCGGTAAGTGTGGCATGCCCACCTGTACTGCTTTTGCATTGAAGGTAAAGATTGCACAACAAAAGATAACAGACTGTCCTTTCATCAAAAAAGAAGTTACGGAAGTATTTGAAAAGAAAAATATTACTACACCGGAAGATAACTATGAGCGTGTGAGCAGAGAGCTAGAAGTTATTGCTAAACAAGTGGATTTTAAAGAATCTGCAAAGGCAATTGGAGGAGGTTTTGAAGTTAAGAATGAACAGGAAATTATTAAGTTAAAAATGCTTAACAAATCTTACGAAATGCACAAGGATGGGTTATTTGAGGATGATAAATATTGCCATGATTCATGGTCGAAAATCATAATATACGATTATATCCGCAAAAAAGGCGGCAAATCGCTAACAAGGAATTGGGTTACACTAGGCTATTTTCCTAATACTGCATCGCATGTGAAGGCATTCCAGAGAAATGCAGAGGAAAAGATTTCAGAGGCTTTTAATAAAAATATTACTAGTTTGAAGGAACGTTGTAGGCAACTGAACGGTACTGAAGATTCAGGCAGAATGAAGGCAGACTATATCTGCCGCTTCAACCTTCTACCACGTGTACCTCTATATTTGTGTTTCTGGGATGCAGATGAGGAATTTCAGGCAAGCTGTAAGCTGTTTCTGGACACTAGTGCAGAGGCTTACATTGACATAGAATATCTTGCATATCTTGTTGAAAGATTTGTGGAAATGTTTGTTAATATAAAATGAACATTTTTATAAATAGAGGAAAGATACCATGGCGAATTGCTGGAAGTGTGGTCGTTATTTGGGAGAAAAAGACGAGTGGAAGAAGATGACAACCGCAAAGGGTGATATATGTATCCTTTGCTATAACAAGGCAAAGGAGATTGACGAACCCCTTAATAAGGCAGAGATGGATAAGTATTCAAAAGATCGTGAAAAACACGGATAATTTTCTATTGACTCAGATAAACCATTTTGATATAGGTTTAGAAGCTCAATCTATCACTTTACTTTTTATAGTGGGAGAAAACCATGTTGAAACATAACAAACTTTATTTATCAGCATTGGCAATGTCCCTTATTCTTGTAATTGCCGCAGAGGCAAGAGGCGCTTCACCGACAATTACATGGGGAAAAGACTTTGAGGAAGTAACTAAAGAGGCAAAGGCGTCAGGGAAACAAATCCTGATTGACTTTTTTGTGCCCACCTGAACAGGCTGCAAGACACTGGGTGCCGTGACGTACCCCAATACCGCAGTCGTTGATTTTATCAACAAATACTTTGTACCATTACAGGTCAACCTACAGAGTGATTCAAACTTACCTGCCCGACACAGGGTATTCTGGACACCTACCATTGTGATACTGGATACCGACGGAATAGAATACTATCGCTTTTACGGTTTTTTACCGCCTGATGAGTTCATACCACAACTACAATTTGGATTGGCTAGAATGGCGCTTGAAAAACAGAATTTTAGACAGGCAATCATCGAGTTAAATGGTATCGTTGACAAACACCCAAAGAGCGATATTGCCCCGGAGGCGCAATACTGGCTCGCTGTTTCTGAATATAAGTCTACGCATAACGTGGATATCCTGTTAGGAGCATGGAGAAAACTTAAGAAGGATTACCCCAATAGTATCTGGGCAAAAAAGGTTTCTTTTGTAAAAGATTGATTACGTTGTTCGGTTTATGTTTTTGTAATATAAAGGCAACATAATCATGTAAAGCAAATATTTGATTGAAATTACAGTACACCGGTGTGATTGAATATATCAATGAAAACTTTGTTCCATTAAGGCTAAATTGGCAGGCGAGCAAAGATATTTTAAACAGATATAGGATTCTATGGGCTCCAACCGTGCTTGTATTAGATTCCAATGGCATTGAGTATTATAGTTTTAATGGCTTCCTGCCGCCTGATAAATTTATACCTCAATTAGAGTTTGGTCTGGGCAAGCTGGCGCTTAAGATGCAGGGCTTAAAAAAGGTTGAGTTGAGAGGCGAAACCCAACTCCAACCATCTTGAAATGTTGGATTTCGTTATGCTTTACGAAACATACATTGTTTCATAAACACCGAAGATTCTTTATGTTGAATAAACAAATATCATGAAAATACCACGCCGAGTCTTTTTAAGCTATGCAAAAGAAGATATCGCTTCTGCGCGAAAGCTATACGCAAGTCTACGAAATGAACCCTTTGTTGATGTCTGGTTTGATGAAGAATCACTCATTCCTGGGCAGAACTGGAAAAAGGAGATCTCCCAGGCTATAAAAACATCGGATATCTTCATTGCCTTAATTTCACGCAATTCCGTGAATAAGCGGGGAATCGTTCAAAAAGAACTCAAAGAGGCTGTTGAAGTGATGAAAGAACTACCCCAGGGTAAAATTTATCTGATTCCTTTACGACTTGATAACATTACACCTTCACATGACTTCCTATCTGAACTTCACTGGATTAACTTATTTGAGGACTGGAGTCGTGGGATTCAAAAAATTAAGAAAGCAATATATCTCGATTCCTTTGAAGATAAGATTTCTGCAACAGATTTCATAGAAGTGGATTTGGAACAAATGCTCACGAATATATTGAAGCTACTTGAGAATATATCAAAGAGTAAAAAACATCAGCTAATTTTTAGAAATTACAGTACAAGTTCAATTATATTAGGTGACAAAGATATGCTGACACAGGCATTTCTCAATGTTATTACCAATGCTATTAACTTCAGCATACCCAAAGATAAGACTTCACGCATTGAAGTCTTTGTCAAGCTTTACGAAAATGGTTCATGGGTATTTGTGCAGGTTCAGAATCAAGGACAACCAATTGTTGAGGATGATATTTTGTATGGCAGAATATTTAAACCTTTTTTTACGACGTCATCATCAGGAATGGGTTTAGGTTTAGCTGTTAGTAGGATGTTAGTTGAGAAACATGGTGGTACAATCTTCGCGATTAGCACACCCGTTGCCAACGTTCAATCTAAAAAACCTCCGAGTAACCTTTTCCTCACTACTTTTACAATTGCATTGCCAAAAATTGTCAAACATCTGAAAAACTGATCTATTGAATAATTTTATAGTGTCAACATAAATGATAATGCGTTTATTTATCAATTGCCAAATCCTCTTTTAATATTTCAACCTCTTTCAAAAACTCTTGTCTTTCATGGGGTGCTAGGGATCACATCTTAAATATTAAGTAATTGCTTCTTCAAGGTTGCTATCTTATCACTCAGTTTTTTGTTTCGCATCAATTCAGTATTCATTTGGTTATATTTCATGGTAATTGCCACACCTGATATAACCATCGAAAGACGTACCAAGATCCTTACATGATACCCTGCTAAGGTCTCGGAGAAGATACATTGTAATTGCCTGCGCCTTGTTATCCTTGCGTCCATTCACTTTTATTTGTTCTTCTCTATATCCGAATTCATCACATACAGACTGAATAATTGTTTTGAGAGTCACCTTCGGTTTTAATTTCTTGAGTTAGCGATATAGCGCCAGAGGCTCAGTACTGGTATGGGGTAACAGGGTTTAAAATCACTAACAACGTGAGTGTTAGATGTAAACGCATGGAAGGAGAAAATCAAAGAAACCTATACGGATAGTATTTTGGTAAAAAAAGTTTCGGGTGCATTTTTCTGTAAAAAGGAATACTTGTTCTATGCCTCTTTCCAATTAATCACACTTAACGGCTTTTCAGTGAGTTTATACTCCTTTAGTGCATACAACAATTTATCCGGGTCATTGGATGTTATAATCAAATTATAATCATGTGCCTTTATGAACCGTTCTTTAAGTACATGATTAATAAATTTAAGCAATAAATCAAAATACCCTTCAACGTTGAGTAGTCCAATTGGCTTGGAATGCAAGCCGAGTTGTGCCCATGTGAGGATTTCAAAGAATTCATCAAAGGTACCAAAACCGCCCGGCATTGCTATAAAGGCGTCGGACAACTCCGCCATCATAGCCTTTCGTTCGTGCATACTAGACACCATTCGGAGTTCTGTCAGACCGGGATGGGCAAACTCTTTAGAAGAAAGGGCATGGGGAATCACCCCAATAACTTCTCCCTTTTCCTTTAAAACAGCGTCTGCAATACCCCCCATCAAGCCAATACTGCCACCGCCGTAAACGAGTCCCATTCCATGCGAAACGATTGTTTTGCCAAGTTGTTTTGCGGCTTCGGTATATATTGCATTTGTACCCAGACTTGAACCACAGAATACACATATGTTTTTCATTCATATTACCATAAAATACATTTTAATAGTGAATACTTATTTACCATTACACCTATACAGATGTTTACGTATTAATCTTCACTTACATTATTAGGCAGATTTATGATATTGTATTACTCAATTTAGTTCGGTTACATTTTAATACCTGTCTTATATAATGTATTGAGGATGCTCATGGCAAGTTCCATAGCCTGTTGTCTTGAAAGCACCAACTCGTAATCATCGTCATCCTTCTCTCCTTCAACAACAATTTCAACGCCTTCTGCTTTTGCTACAACAATTACTTTTTTCTTTTCATCCATTTTTATTATCCTTTCTTATGCTTTTTGCCTTAAAACATTTTTAACAATTTCCATCTTCAAATGAGCAATAGAACCAGATGGGTTCAAATCTTTTGGACACACTTCCTGGCAGTTAAATACGCTGTGACACCGCCACACACCGTGTTCATCATTTACTATTGCTAGACGCTCTTCTTTTGCACCATCGCGCGTATCTGATACAAAACGGTCTATATTAAGAAATGCCATTGGGCCAAAATATTTCTCATTAGTTGCTGTAACCGGGCACGAGGAATGGCAGCATGCGCACAATATACAGTCAATCAGGTTATCAATCCTTGCCCTTTCATCCTGATCCTGTGCATGTTCGCCTGTTGTTGGCAATGTTTTGCCTGTTATTAGATACGGTTTGATATATTCATAATTTTCCCAGAAAGATTTCATGTCAACTAGTAAGTCTTTAATGATCGGCATATGGGCAAGAGGCTGAATTGTGATTGTAGCGGATTCTAATTTTGAAATTAAGGTATTGCATGCAAGACGATGTTTACCGTTAATATGCATCGCACATGAACCACAAACAGCAGCCCTACAGGAAGACCTGAAGGCAAGGGAATCGTCCAATCGTTGCTGTATATAATAAAGTCCTTCAAGAACGGTAAGGTCTATTTTGTTAAGTGGTACTTCATACTTTTGGAAATGTGGTTCTTTATCATCATCCGGATTAAAACGAAAGATGTTAAAGCAGACGCTATCTTTTACCATAATAAAGTTACTATTTAACAAACCACAGAAATATTCAGAATTATGAGGGTTATTATCAATCTTGTAAAAACTGTGTAAAATTTGTTCCCATCCGATTTGTATTAAACATTATTCAAATAACGCATTTACAAACGCATCCGGGTTAAATTTTTCCATGTCATCTGGTTTTTCACCAAGACCTACAAACTTTACAGGAATATTAATCTCGCTTCGCATACCTAAGACAATTCCTCCCTTTGCAGTACCGTCAAGTTTTGCAAGGAATATCCCTGTTACATCTACTGCCTGTTTAAACATCTTTGCCTGTGATATTGCGTTTTGTCCGGTCGTGGCATCAAGCACCATCAGTACCTCATGCGGGGCATCAGGTATTCTTTTGGAAATAACGCGTTTTATTTTGCTTAATTCGTTCATCAAGTTTTCTTTTGTATGCAAACGCCCAGCCGTATCAATTATTAACACCTCAATGCCTCTTGCAATGCTTGCCTCCATGGCATCGTAAACAACCGCTGCCGGGTCGGAACCTGTCCGGTGTTTTACTAGCTCAGCTCCAACACGCTTACTCCAGACTTCTAATTGATCTATTGCGGCAGCCCTAAATGTATCCCCTGCTGCAACCATCACCTTTCTACCGTCTTTAATAAGATAGTCTGCGAGTTTGGCTATAGCGGTTGTCTTACCCACTCCATTTACACCAACAACCATTATAACTGTAGGTGGAGTTGAAGCATAATGTATATCGGTTTGCCATGTTCGTAAATCTTCTTTTAACATATTCTTTATAAAATCATATATTTGTGCTGTTTCGGTAATTGTCTTCGACTTCCACGCTTCTCGAATATGCTCAATTATATTTTGGACTGGTCGTGCGCCAATGTCTGCTCCGATCAATATATCTTCCAGCTCTTCAATTACAGAGTCATCAATTTTTCTTCTGAACGAAAAGAAACCTTTAAGACGAGACCAGAAACGTCCACGTGTTTTTTCAAGACCCTTCTTTAGCTTTTCATCTGGAGTAAATACTGGAGGTTTTTCTTCTATTGGAATTTCAGGAGTGGTTATTTCTGGTTGAACAGAAATGGTCTCTTCAGCTTTTGGGGTTACTTCTGGTAAAACAGAACCGGTTTCTTCGCCCTTTACATCTAACGCAATAGTTTCAGTTTTTACTTCAACGGCAGGGGTTTCTGTAGGAATTAAGACCTGTTTCTTTTCTTCAATAGTTTCTTTAACAGGTGTTTCTGGTGTAATAGATGTAACTGGAACTAGTCTTGCCCTGTCACCCTCCCAGACAACTGTTTTTGGCGCTTCCACAGTGAATCTTTTCAGCTTTGACCAGACACTACCATTAGATTTTACATGTTTATCTTGATTTGTCTTGTTTGCATCGTCAAAAGTTATATTCTCTTCTTTTTTATTTTTTGTGTTTTTATTTTTTTTTGAAAATATTCCCAAAGATTATTTTCTCCTAAACATCATTTATTTGATAACAAAAATTGTTTATTTTCAACACTAAAGACTCTAAATTAGGTTGCTTTAGGCAGCGACTTTCTTATGCAAAAGAAATGCGCAGTATTATGATTGGCATTTCTTCTTGAGTTCCTTGACTATATCATTTGGAATTGTTATCTTGGCGATAGGAGTATCAATCCTTCTTTCTCCATGGAAATCAGAGCCTCCGGTAATTGCCAGATTATGTTTCTTTGCTATTTTAGAATACTTTTTGACTATATCTGGCGTGTGAGTGGGATAAAATATCTCAATACCTCCCAGACCACATTTTACCAACTCTTCTATAATATAATCTCTCTGAGTCAGTCCAGGGTGTGCCAGTATCGCCACTCCTCCGGCGTTTCTTATAAGTTCTATAGCCTGGCATGGTGTAAGCGTTTTTTTTGGAACATAAGCTGGTCCTTTATCACCAATGTATTTATAAAATGCGTCAATAATCTTATCGCAATAACCATGTTTCCACATTACTTCAGCTACGTGCATACGACCGGGAGACCCTTTTCCAGCAAGTGTTAATACTTCTTGGGCTTCAATATTTACATTCAGACGATGTAATCTTTCAACCATTTCATAAACACGCTTTAAACGATCTTCATGGGCTTGTTTTAACATTTTTTGTAATGATACATTGTAAACATCAATAAAATAACCAAGTATGTGAATTTCAGAAGGGGCAAGGTATGAAGATATTTCTATACCAGGAATGACATGTATATTTTTATCTCGTCCATAATCACACGCCTTAATTACACCGTCTACGGTGTCGTGATCAGTTATGGAAATAGTTGAAACTCCAATACGGACGGCTTCATCTACAACTTCTTCAGGTGACATTGTACCATCCGAATAGGTCGTGTGTATGTGCAGGTCTGAGTTGCCATAATCAATTTCGGAAATATCTCCGAGAACAGAAAGAAATTTATTATCCTTTAGTTTCCCATTTCCGAACTGATTATAGATTTTATCTAAAATACCGTTTACGAAAGTTCCCGAACTTTTTGTACTAAATTTTTTTGCAAGGTCTATCGCTTCATTAATAGAAACCTTTGGAGGTATATCATCTCTATACAATAGCTCGTAAACTCCTAAACGTAATATGTTTTTATCAATAATTGCCATACGGTGCAGCTCCCAGTGTTCTGTGACAGATGAAATCTTCTCGTCGATATCTTTAACATATGACCTGCAGCCTGTTATGAGAGACATTGCGAAATCATAAATCTCATGTTTTGCAATACTCTTTTGGTATTGAATGTTAATTTCATCAATGATTTCATCACCGCGCAGGTCTACTTGATAAAGAGCTTGTATGGCAAGTTCACGGGCAATCGTTCTATTGCGCATAATTAATTAAATTTTAATAAGAGCAGTTAGAAAAAAATATAATATCTATGTTTTGAACCATTCTAAAAATTGGTATTAGCGAGGGTGAGAGGTAGAAAGAAGGTTATAAATTTCTACCCTTTAGTTGTCTTCACATTGGTTTGTATCTGATCAAAAAGGTTAACCATTTCTATTGCTGATAAAGCCGCCTCAGTCCCTTTATTTCCAGTCTTTGCTCCTGCACGATCAATTGCCTGTTCAAGCGTATCGGTTGTAATGATACCATAAATCACAGGAATTCCAGTAGTTAAACCAACTTGTGTAACTCCCTTAGCTGATTCACTCGCAACATAATCGAAGTGCGGTGTCTCACCTCGAATGACTGCACCAAGACAAATTACAGCATTGTATTTATTGCTTTGTGCAATTTTTAAAGCGGCAGAAGGTATCTCGTATGAGCCAGGTACCCAGAAAACGTCTATATCGTCCTCCCTTACACCATGTCTTGTCAGGCCGTCAATTGAACCGTCTAATAGTCGTTTTGTTATAAAATTATTGAATCGGCTCACAACAATACCGAAAGTTTTCCCTGTACCGATTAAATTGCCATGTGATTCGCTACCCATAATTTTCTTGTTAATTCCAATTATAGCTATTACTTAAATTAAAATTCATTTATGTCGAAAATGCTAACATATACCACTAAATCTTTCAAGGCTTTTCTAATTAATTAAATTTCAAAAACAGAAAGTGTATTACTTCCTATATACTGTTTGTAAAATTTCCAAATACTATTTTCTTGCTTCAGGAACTATAGTCATTACCTCGCGTTTCCCATTTCTCAGCACTACCACTTCTATAGATTTACCGAATCCTAACGTATCTATGGCGTAATTATAATCATAGACATTTTTAATTTTTTGACCTGCAATTTCTATAATAATA
>MHYY01000178.1 GCA_001830285.1 Planctomycetes bacterium RIFCSPLOWO2_12_38_17
AATTGCGGCAAATGTCATATGGGACCTGATCATCCACAAATTGAAATTTATAACGAATCCAAGCACGGAATTGCTTTCTCTGCAAACCGTAACCGCATGACACTTGATAAGGAAGGAGACTGGGTTTTAGGGAAAGACTATTCAGCGGCTCCGACGTGTGCTACTTGTCATATAGGCAGTTATATGACCGCTCAGGGTGTGTATAAGGGCAACAACCATGATGTGGGAGAGAGAATTAGTTGGACGCTCCGTCCTGTCGTAAGTACAAAAATCAACCTGGTGATTTATGAAGATGGATACAAGGAAGATTATCCTGAGAAGAAACCTCTTCCAAAGATTGGTGAAGAAGTTCAAACTCTTGAGAAGGTATACGAAAATGAAAATTTGGTGAATAAAACCGTACCGAGACGGGTGGCAAAAATTATAACGTGGCAGGAGCGTAGAGAAAAAATGAAAGGCGCCTGCTTGAACTGTCATAACAATACGTATGTAGACAATTTTTATAAACAGTATGATGATCTGGTGATTCTGTATAACGAAAAATTTGCCAAGCCTGCCCAGGCACTCATGAATGAGTTAATCTCTGATGGGATATTAAATCCACGTGCGCCCTTTGAACATGAAGTGCAGTGGGTATTCTGGGAGTTATGGCATCATGAAGGACGGAGGGCGCGTCATGGAGCCAGCATGATGGGACCTGATTATACCCACTGGCACGGGATGTATGAGGTATCTAAAAATTATTATATGAAATTTTTACCCGCAGTCATTAAGGCTGCGGAGCAGAAAAGTCAAGAAATGAAGCTGAAATATGAAAAAAAGATTGATGTAATGTTTACGCAAGATGAACATCTATGGAAGAAAGGGCTTTCTCCTGAAGAAGTTGAAGAGTTAAGAAAAACGTATCAGGAACGTTACAGTCAGTGATGTAAAGTTTTTAGTAATTATGATGTATTACCACAGTGTTCTATTTAGATGCTGGGTAGTTACATGATCAATTATAAATCAAATAGGAGAAATTGCCATGTCTAAAGGCTATTTTATAACAGATACAGGTGTGGGAAAGACCCTTGTGGCAGGCGGATTGGCCGCCCTCTACAAAAATAAAGGGCTGAACGTTGGAGTTATGAAACCGGTCGCTACAGGCTGTAAACGAGTCAATAATACGCTGATATCTGACGACACATTTGACAGCGGAAGCGTGGGCATCTGGACAAAATCAGATTCTTACACGTTATTTGATGACCTTGTAATGCAGGAATTCAAGTAAAATAGAAGAAGCTTTCAGCTGTCAGATGTCGGTATTCAGTTGTCAGTTAGTAGTTACGTTTAGTGGCGGTAGGAGTTAAATACTGCTACGTAATAATTATTGTGATAAACAGACGAGAATACAATGACTTAAACTAAAAAGGATTATCACTCTAATAAATTAGATGGGTTAAATGTAGGTTCTTAGCCGTAAATAGTTGGCAACATACTAAAAATGTTGTGCTACTGCTGATTTCAGATTTTATAACTATTTAGATATCACCGCATGAAAAACTTTGAGGGAAGTTTCAAACATACAAAATTTTGTCCGCATTGCGGTAATATTTCACCGCAAAAGCTCGTTTATACACACAGGTGTTATGAAAAGGACTGGACGCAGGACGGAGAAGTTTTCGGCTTGCCAGCGGTATACTTTGTAGCTATTTGTTGCACATGTGATGGAGTCATTCTTTATGTTGACTATGGCGACATTCCTAAAGAGGATGATTTTAGTAAATGTTCACTTTTGTGGCCGAGTATTGAGCTTCACACATCAGTCCCCCCTTCTATAGCAGAAATTTACAATGAAGCGGCACGAATTAAGCAACTAGCACCCAACGCATTTGCAACGCAGATCCGCCGGGCTCTAGAAAGTGTCTGTGAAGATAGGAAAGCCCGGGCGGGGAATTTGAATGTGAGACTCAAAGACTTGGCCGACCGTGGCGAGATTCCACCAACCTTGGCTGAAGTGACCAATGTTCTGAGAACCCTCGGAAATATTGGTGCGCATGCGGCAAATGAGGCAATCAAGCCCTGGCAGGTTGAATCAATAGACGAGTTTTTTCGGGCGGTGGTAGAGTATGTCTACGTTGCGCCTAGTAAGTTGAAGGAATTCAGAAAAACTATCGAAACGGCAGAAAACCTAAATGAAGCCGAATAGATATAACAAGTCGTCTAAGCGGAACTCCGACTTGGAAACCCAGGTACAAAGACAATCCCAAAATATAACTGATGCCAACATCGCGGATCTTTTTTGAATAGGAATTGCAACTATAGTGGACAGCTTACTTTTTCCGTCCACTATAATACATGCCGCATTTCTCACATTAACCTTAAAAAGACCTCCTTTTTACATTTTATAGTCAAACAATCTACCCATTTTTTATTTGAAATAGTATTTGATGCCTTTTACAATAGCGTTACATTTATTACATCATGTAACATTTATTACATTAATAAACTATGACTAAATGGATGCTTTTGACACATCAAATTGCGCAGGATACACCGAATCTCAGGGTAAAAGTCTGGCGTGTTTTAAAAAAGCATGGCGCAGTGCTTTTTAAGAATGCCGTCTATGTGCTCCCCCATACAAATGAACATGAGGAGATTATGCAATGGCTCTGTAAGCAAATCAAAGAGGGCGGCAGCGATGTCTCGTTATTCATCACCGAGTCATTGAGCAGGGAACAGGATGAAGAAATTATCAAGGTTTTCCAGGAAGTTCGTAATAAGGAATACCTTGAGATGTTCGATGCATGCAACAATCTGCTACAGAAAATAGAACAAATAGAAGAAACAGATGGCATAACCGACAGATCAAGCAACACACCCAAGAAGAGACTCAACGAGATAATTAAAAACACTGAGGATATATCCAGAATTGATTTTTTCTATTCCCCGCAAAAAGATACGGTCCTTGATAAAATACACTTTATACAACAAAAGCTTAACGGATGGCAAAAAGCTTCTGAAAAGGGAATTCCTGATATTGGCAAGAATTATAAAGTAAAGGATTTTTTGGGTAAAAAATGGGTAACGAGAAAAGATATCTTCATTGACCGGATTGCATCTGCCTGGCTTATCAAGCGATTCATAGACCTAAAGGCTAAATTTGCCTTTTTATCAAAAGGCGCGCAATGTAAGGGTGCGATACCTTTTGATATGTATGGCTCAGAATTTACTCATCGAGGGGAAGATTGCACCTTTGAAACGCTCGTGAAGGTGTTTGGTTTAAAAGACGATGCCTTGCAAACAATCTCAGAGATTGTTCATGACATAGATTTGAAGGATAATAAATACTGTCGGAAGGAAGCCGAGGGAATAGAGCAAATTATTGCCGGACTTAGTCAGAGACTCAGCAATGATAATAAATTACTTGAAAAAGGCATGGAGATATTTGACGCACTCTATTCATCGTACTCTTCAAAGGGAGAATAAAATTTTCTTAAATGAAGGCGTTATTAAAAAATAACACTTCGCTTTTATTGCAATTGCCGAAATTCAGTGGAAAAATTAAAAAAAGAAAGGAATTTATCAGTGAGACAAAGAGGCTACTCAAAGAATTTGTTTAAGGGGTATCATAAAAAAGTTGCATTACCGAATCACGGACTTTTTGTTTATATGTATTTTGTATCCTTTTACTTCCTTTTTATCATTTCATTTTCTCCGTTTCTCCAGGCACAGGAGGTGTCAGAAAAGAAACCTGATCTTACCCTTTCTAATTTCTTTTCCGAGGGCTGGAAATTCACTTGGTGGGAGGAACCTGAGCAAGAACCAGACCAAGCGCCTCGTTTCAGACTCCTTAAGATACCTGCCACGGTCTTTGAACGTGAGGTGCGTATGAATTATTCATTTACTAACAATGGCGACAGCGGCAAGCTTGACGAGCATGAGTATGAGCTCGAATTTGAGATGCCTGTTAGTCGAAGACTTTTAATAGAAGTTGAACCAAAAGTCGTTTCGGTATCTCCCGATCATGGCAATGACCATAGTGGCTTTGGCGATACCTCGTTAATAACAAGGGTAATGCTGTTTGAGACACGCAACACTACGCTACTAACTATACTGGATACAAATTTCCCAACAGGAAATGAGGATATTGGATTAGGAAGTGGTATGACTACCATCAGCCCCGGCATTGGTATGTGGAGAGACCTTGGGAGGCATTTTGCTCTCCATGGTTTCTTCGGGCTTGATATTCCGGTAGCTGGTACAACCGAAGAAACCCCGGATACTACCGTTATCTACGGTACTGCACTGGCTAAGACCCTTACGTCAAAAGATACCCCTCTTTTTGGAAATCTCACCTTATTTGTTGAACTTAATGGAAGTTCAGACGTTGGATCCGATAATGACATTACTGTTGTGAGCATTCTTCCAGGTGTAAGATGGAACCTGGGGCACGAATTCTGGCTCATGCCGGGAATAGAAATTCCAGTAATTGGAAGAGACGAATTTGATAATAGGATATGGTTTAGCGTGTTAAAGGACTTTTAAGATTGGAGGTTACAAATGCCACCACTCGATGCACATTTAAAGAATAGCAAGAAAAGAACAGGAAAGGAATACGAAGAACTTCATCACTGGATGGATAATGACAAGATAAAATCCCCAGAGGTTCATGATATTTCAAAAATCCCTGCGAATATAAAATATGTCAGCCGAAAATGGGGAGAAGAAGAAGTTGCGGAGTTTGTGCTTCATATCAAGGAAGATATGGAACACAGGTTAAAAGACAACCTCCAATACTTTGGACTTTTCAAATGACCAAAAGATTATTTTCTCCTTTTGTTGCCCTATGCACCGTGGGTTTCTTTGCGCGGATGAGTTATGCAATGGCAAGAACCCCTATACTACCCTTATTTGCACTGACCTTAGGTGCTAAACCTGAGGCTATTGGATTTGTGGTTGGCGCCTCCACAATAACTGGAATCTTTTTCAAACTGCCTGCTGGTACCCTTTCCGACATATTTGGCAGGCATAAAATGCTTTTTGTAAGTATTCTGGTTTTTGCCTTGACTCCATTTGCCTATTACCTCGTAACTAATTATTGGCAATTGGTGGGTATAAGATTTTTTCACGGACTCGCTACATCAATCTACGGGCCTGTTGCTATGGCAATGATAGCAGATACCGCTGGCGAGAAAAAAGGGGAAAGGCTTTCGTGGTTTTCCTCTATTACCATTATTGGAAACCTTATTGGCGCTCCTTTCGGTGGATATATTCTCTATTACCTGGCACAAAATGGAAGTCATTCTCTATACCACTTTCACGTAGCCTATTTTATCTGTGGTCTTTTTGGCTTGATTTCTTTAGGTTTTACTCTGAAACTATACGCCAGCAAACCTCGGAACAGGGAAACAAATCAAAATAAACTCTCTATTATAGATACATGGCAGAAGTTTTCTAGAGGCGTAAAAGAGGTAATGAGCGATTATAGAGTAATCGTTACCAGTAACATGGAGGGCATACAAAATCTATCTGTAGGCGCATTGGAGGCATTTTTGCCGATCTATGCGGTAACGGTTGCTGGCCTTACGGTATTTCAAGCAGGCATTCTCTGGGGAGCGCAGATTGTCACTACTATCCTTTCGAAACCAGTTATGGGTAAAATCTCTGACCGATACGGCAGAAAACCTATCATCTTCTTTGGTATGTGGATTTGCGCAATCCCTTTTGCTTGTATCCCATGGACGCACGATTTTTATGTTCTTATTTTCCTGTCCATGATATTTGGCATCGGTGAGGCATTCGTAACGTCCTCATCAGCAGCCATGGTAGCCGAGTTTTGTAAGGAACGGCATTATGGCGCTGCTATGGGGGTTTTTGGGAGTATCTTTGATATAGGCCACGCCTCGGGTCCCATTTTGGCGGGCTTGTTTTTGTCGTATTTCAGCTATCAAGCCTCTTTTCTTATTATTTCTATACTTTTAATTATTGCATCGTTTATTTTCATGTTAACAGTATATGAACAAAAAACAGCAATACAAAACCAAGGAGGCACAACATGAAATATTTTCTTTCAATTATAAGTAGTTTTCTCTTATGTTTGTATTCAGTATGTGGGTGGTGTGGACAATCTGAAGACATAGCGTGGACTTCGCATTATACAAAAATACCACCTGTAGTTGATGGGAAGATGGATAAGGCTTGGGAAACTGCCACGTCTGTAACGGTAATGGCAAGAGAAGCAATAGGAGGTGACAACTCAATTCCTGTTATCCTTAGGGCTTTACATACCGAAGACACTCTTTACGTCATGGCTCAATGGCATGACACAACAAAAAGTGATATGCGCGACCCGTTTATTTGGAATGCCGAAAAGAAAGACTATGACCGACCATCGAAACCCGATGACCAATTTGCATTAGAATTTCCCATGACAGGGGGATTCGACATTCACATGTTGACTATCGTCCATGAGTATACCGCAGATGTGTGGCACTGGAAGGCTGGGCGTGGTAATCCTGTTGGTTGGGTAGATGACAAGCGGCATATCATCAGTCAGAAACCAACCCAGGGTGGCGTTGAATATTCGATGGGTGGACATGGGAATGTATATATTGCACGTATCATGGATGAGGGTACCTCTTCTTATTCATTGAAACCGAAACCAACTGTATTTGAAGGTAACGTAGTAGATTCTTTTGAACAACGTCAGCCTACCGGTAGTTTGGCGGATGTGCAAGGTAAGGGGAAACATGAAGGAAAGAACTGGACATTGGAAATGTCGCGTAAATTCAATACAGGTCATAGCGATGATGCCGTAATTGACCCAACAAAAGAAAACGTGTGTGCCATTGCAGTCCTTGATGACGAGCTTTACTGGGAACATTCGGTTTCATCCATAATTACATTACGATTTATCGGTAATAAAATTGATTAATTCACAATCGTGAAAAAAATGTACATAATGTTTATCTAATAACTAAAAGATTTTTTTGAGGCATTTGACAATGCCTTTAATAGCGGTATCGCTGGACTATGGACTATGGCAAATTCTTACACACATTTTGATAACTGGTAATTCAGGAAATAAAATAACTTCAATATTTAACATGCATTTAAACTTTAAAAGTCGTTATATTCAAAAATATATTTTGATTATTTTTCTCTTTGCCATAAAAGACCTTATTACCCCTGCAAAAGCCTTTGCACTGAGACCGTTCGTCACCACGGATGCAGATGTGGTTGAAGCAAAAGAGGTAGAAATTGAACTGGGTATTTTTGGTATGCAAGAACAAAAACACGCCGGGGCTGATGAACTAACAATAAAGATACCAAATATCCGATTCAATTACGGACTCCCATGGGATAGTGAAGTCGTGCTGGAAACCGTCGGCGAACTGATTGACAGCGAATATACAGGAGCTATTGGCATAAAAGAAAAGCAGTTTGTTGACACTGCTGCCTTTTACAAGAAGGTCTGGTGGCGTGGGAATGATTTGATACCTAATTTTGCAACTGAAACAGGTTTTCTTTTTCCTACAGAAAAGGGCGATTCTGGACTAGATTTTGAAGGTACAGGAATTTTTTCATGGTATCTGGAAAAATTAACGTGCCACATAACACTGGGCGGTGGCACAGGAAAAGAGGCATTTGAACATAACACCCGCGGACTCTTTATCTATGGTGTTATTTTAGATGTACCCATACCGCAATACAAAAAATTGCATCTAATATCAGAATATAGCGGGGAAAAGATTGAAAAGGACGCACTGGATCACCAACTACTGGGAGGTTTTGTATGGGAAGGACCAAAGAACATAGAATACGACATGGCAGGATTTAGTGGATTAAATAGCGAAAGTGTGGACTGGGGTATGACGATGGGTATAACGTTTATTATCGGTAAAACGAAAAAATGGAGGTGAATTATGAAGTTCATTGCTATTACATGCACAATTTTATTCATGTTAGTGAAAGTTTGCCACGCGGGAAATGAGGTTGTTATTTATACCTCTGAGGACAAGATTTTTTCAGAACCGATTCTTCAGCAATTCGAAAAGAAGACAGGGATAAAGGTGCGGGCGATTTTCGATACAGAAGAAACAAAGAGTACAGGACTAATCAATCGTTTGATTGCAGAAAAAGATAATCCACAAGCAGACATATTCTGGAGCAGCGACCCGGCAAGGCCGGCATTGCTTGATATTAAAGGTATGACAACCTCATATATTTCAACTGCCTCAACCGACATTCCAGCTATTTACAAAGATCCAGAGGGGCACTGGACAGGATTTTCTGCACGCGCACGCATAATACTTTATAATACAAATCTATTATCAATAGATGAAAAGCCACTATCCATATTCGACCTCACAAAACCTGCATGGAGAGGTCAGGTAGCAATTGCTAATCCGTTATTTGGCACTACTGCAATACACATAGCTGCCCTATTTATCGCTTTGGGAGATGAAAAGGCCAAGAAATTTATGAACGATCTGAAAGCCAACGGTGTGAAGATAGTTTCCTCAAATAGTGAAGTAAAGCGACTTGTTGCACGGGGTGAAGTTAAGGCAGGTATTACGGATACGGACGATGCTAATGTAGCCGTTAGAGAAGGTAGTGCAGTAAAAATCGTATATCCAGATGAATCTGGTATGGGTACCCTTATTATGCCAAATATGGTTTGTCTCATAAAAAATAGTCCTAATCAGGAAAATGGAAAAAAATTAATAGATTTCCTTTTGAGCAGAGAAGTTGAAAAGAGTCTGGCATGGGCGCCATGCGCACAGATGCCGCTCAGGTACGATGTCCGCACGCCAGCGGAAGTATATACCATTAATGCTATAAAAGGAATTAGTGTGGATTACCACGACGTAGCAAAGAAACTGGAGGAAATTCAAGAGTTCCTTAAACAGTGGGCAGGTTTTTAATGCAAAAACAATTAACGCTCAGTTTCTCCTTTACTTTTTTTCTATGTTTAACGTGCTTGCCAATTGTATGGATGTTTGGAAATTCCATATATGAAGATGGCAGTTTTTCTTTTGATTACTACAGGGATATTCTTTTTACAGGAAGATATGTAAAAATAATTGCAAATAGCCTTATCCTTGCAAGTATAACAACTATGTTATCGGCGCTCATGGGTGTCTCGGCAGGATTTTTTCTTGCGAAAACGAACCTCCCTTTAAAAAGCTTTTTTAAAATTTGCTTTTTCATACCATTGATTATACCCTCATATACCATCGGAATCGCATGGGTAAACCTACTGGGGAAGTCTGGCTTTTTGAATACTCAACTGGCTCATTACCTTCACCTGTCTTCTGAAACTATATCGGATTTTATTTATAGTACATATGGTGCAGCATTTATTCTCTCGATAAACCTCTTTCCGGTAATAATGTTAGTAACCGAATACTCTTTAAAAAATCTTAGTCCAAGATTTGAAGAAAGCGGGCTGGTCACGGGAAGCAGCTTTCATGTATTGAGAAGGATTACCTTACCATTAATAACCCCCGCCATTATTTCTGGAATAATGATTGTATTTGTACTATCACTTTCGGAATTTGGGATACCATCCCTTCTTCAAATAAATGTACTTACCACCCAGATATTCACGCAATTTAGCGCATTCTATAACGAAAAAGCTGCGACAGCAATTGCATTTCCACTGATAGTCATCACCATAATTATAATCATTTTTGAATACATATATCTTCACGGAAAATCTTTTGAAATATTAGGAAGAAAACCGGCAAGAAACTCGATACAATACCATAATAAATGGCTTCTGGTAGGCGGTACTATTTTTTTTACTTTTGTCCTTTTTATATGTGTTTTTATCCCATTATTGACACTAATTCTGAATATCAGAACGCTGACATCATTTCATGACGCCTTCTTATTAGCAAAAAAGGGTATTATAAACAGCATACAGTTTAGCTCTATTGGGGCTACATTTTTAACATTTGCAGGATTTCTACTGGGGTACCTCTCAGAAAAAGTTCAATTTAAATTAAAAAATAGTACGTCTACTTTTATCTGGATATTTTTTGCCGTACCCGCAACGGTGATAGGGATTGGACTTATTAAACTTTATAACAGACCCGGCATGTTTTTCCAGAATGTTTACGGTTCTTTATGGATAATCATTATTGGATACATGGCAAGATTTTTACCACTATCCACCCGTATTCAGACAAATTACCTCAAACAAATCCCATACTCTCTGGAAGAAGCTGGTTCGACAACAGGCGCAACATGGTTTCAAGTCCTTGGGAAAATCGTCTTCCCTTTACAATTTAATGGAATAATCGCCACATGGCTTATCTGCTTTATATTCTGCATCGGCGAACTGGGAACAACAATACTGGTTTACCCGCCCGGACATGAAACACTTCCCATAACCCTATTCACCATCATGGCAAATAGCCCTGATGATATTGTATCAGCACTTTCTATAATCATAGTTTTTATGACCTTACTACCACTTGGTATTTTTCTGTCAATCTCAAGATATATTACAAGAATTACAATTTCTGTAACGTCTTGATAATAGTATCAATTTAGTTTTTTGAATAATTTTCAAAGGAATCAAATAGTGCAGGAAAAGAAGGCAACCATGCATGCGCTTGAAGTAAAACAGTTAACCAAAAGCTTCCAGGGAAAGGAAATTGTCAAAGGTATTTCCCTTACGGTTGAAAGAGGACAATTGCTAGCACTGCTGGGCCCTTCGGGATGCGGCAAGACAACAACACTAAGGATGATTGCTGGACTTGAAATCCCCGATAACGGAGAAATCTGGATTGACGGTACAATTGCCAATCGCGGCAATAAAATACTCATTCCACAAAAGCAACGGCATATTGGCATGGTATTTCAAGACCTTGCCCTCTGGCCGCACATGAAGGTATATGAAAATATTGAGTTTGGATTAAGCGCAAACAAAATTCCAAGGGCTGAAAGAAAAAAGAAGATTGAAGAAGTATTAAACAAGGTTAACATGCAAAAATATTCACGTGAATACCCCGGAAGACTCTCTGGAGGGCAGCAACAATTAATCGCCATAGCGCGGGCAATTGTTACAGAGCCCAAGCTCCTTCTCATGGATGAACCTTTGTCAAATATTGATATAAGATTGCGGGAAGAAATAAGGCAAGAAATCAGGCGCATCCAGCATGAAACACAGATTACAACCGTTTATGTA
>MHYY01000179.1 GCA_001830285.1 Planctomycetes bacterium RIFCSPLOWO2_12_38_17
ATACCTCGAGTGGAAGCCCTTTCCAGTGCATGCAATTTAAATTGATAATTTCCTTTTACTACCTGTTCTTTGACCCAGTATATATCCATAATTCAAATCTTATGGAAAATTATCGCCTGTAGGAGACAAACCCCGTTTTTAACATTTCCAGACGTACCAACTCAAGCCGAATACCATGAACTCACTGCAATAAACAGTTTTAATAAACATATATGTTTAGGACCGAATATTAGCACTGAGTATAAGGAATCCAAAAAGGTATTTCAACCGTTATTTTCATATCAAGAGTAATAGATGCTGAATGGAGCGTTAGCGATGCGTTAAATTAAGCACGGACAAACAAAGTTTGTCCATGCCACCCTGTAATCCGCATAAATAAAATGAAAATTCCTATACGATGAACGTAAAGAAGCACGGCAAGATAAACAAGATTATTTAAGGAATAGATGATTGTTTATCATCTCCCTATTTGACTTCAATAAAAATAATTGCTAGAATCCCATACATTAATCAAGGCTTTCAGTTATCAGCTATCTGCAGTCAGTTAACAGGAATTAGTTTCTGGTATTCATTTGTCTTGAATTTCAACATTAAGCGCCGAAGACTGAACTCTCAAATTTTTATATCAGGTAAAACTAACAATGAAAACAGTTGAAGACAAATCCACTTCGCTATTTAACGAATTAGTTGAACTTATGCGGAAGTTACGCAGTAAGGACGGATGTCCATGGGACAAGGAACAGAACCATTCAACATTAAAACCTCATTTGGTAGAAGAGGCTTATGAGTTAGTAGATGCCATAGACACGGGAGATCCCGATAAACTCAAGGAAGAACTGGCAGACCTTTTCTTTCATATTATTTTTCACTGTCAAATTGCAAAGGAAAAGAAAGAGTTTGATATCGGAGGTGTGATGGCGCTCTGCCTCGATAAAATGACGCGGCGTCATCCTCACGTCTTTGGAGATGCCACAGCAGCAACTCCTGAAGAAGTAATCCATCAATGGGAACAAATCAAAAAAAAGGAAAAGGGATACGAAGAAAGGAGGTTTATTGTTGATGGTCTGCCGAAGCATCTCCCAGCCCTCCAAAAAGCTCAAAAGCTACAGAAGAAGGTTGCAAAGGTTGGTTTTGACTGGACAAATATAAATGATGTAATCGCCAAGGTAGATGAAGAATTAGCAGAAGTCAAAGAGGCTATTAGTGAGAATAAACCAGAAAATATTGAAGAAGAGGTGGGAGACCTTTTATTTTCTATCGTTAATCTTTCCCGTTTCTTAAAACTTGATACAGAGAATGTCCTGCACAAAACCATCTATAAATTTGTTGAACGTTTTAAAAAGGTTGAGATGGAACTTGCAGCAATGGGAAAGGACATCGAAAAATGTACCTTGGAAGAAATGGATGCTATCTGGAATAAGATAAAGAATGAAGGCAAAAAAGCCAGCAAATCTGGGAAGAAATGACATTGCGGTCAGATTGCCTCGGGCTGTACCCGCGCAATGACAATCTACTTTTCATTTAAACATAGTTATTAAGACACCCTATGGAACAAAACAAAAACTTCAAATCTGGTTACGTTGCAATAGCAGGTAAACCCAACGTTGGGAAGTCAACCCTGATTAATGATTATATGGAATGCAAGTTATCCATCGTCACACCCAAACCACAGACTACAAGGAAAAAGATAATGGGTGTATTGACGAAAGACAACTATCAGATTGTATTTTTTGACACACCGGGCATTATGGAGCCAAAATACGAATTACAAAAGTACATGGTTAACGAGGCTTATGCCGCCATAGAAGACGCTGATGTAGTTCTAATGATGGCAGAACCATTTGAACCCGCTTCCGACCAAGACAAAGGGTTTTTTAATAAACTGTCTCTACTTAATATACCTGTGATCCTCGCCATTAATAAAATTGATTTAGTTGAAAAGGACAGTCTAATACCTGTTATAGCCGCTTATAGCACCCAATTTAAATTTGCAGAGATTGTACCCATTTCCGCCTTAAAGGGCACTAATTTAGATTTACTACAAAGCCTTATCGTAAAATACCTGCCGGAAGGCGACCCATTCTATCCCGAAGATTACATTACAGATTACAACGAAAGATTCCTCGCCGCTGAGGCTATCCGTGAAAAGGTTTTTGAGTACTATGGAGAGGAGATTCCATATTCAACCACAATTGAGATAGAGGAATTTAAGGAACGTGAAAAGGGCAAGAACTTCATCAGGGCAATTATCTATGTAGAACGCGATTCGCAAAAGGGAATAATCATCGGAGAAAACGGCAAGGCTATTAAACACGTGGGAGTCCTTGCCAGAGAAGAAATAGAAAAGCAGCTTGACAGGAAGGTGTATTTAGAATTATGGGTTAAAGTTATGGAAAAATGGAGGAAAGATAAAAGTAAACTACGAAGGCTTGGTTACAAATAAAGAAGGCGTATTGAAATATGCCCCTACGTTTTGTATATCAAAACAGATTTTATGATTTTTTGTACAATCCATTAGAAACTGTTTACACGTAATATCGCAGTATCTATGCTAAATCTTACTAACTACCCCACCGACCGTTTTTCGCCTGTCTACCAAAAGATTGTAAATTCCACTTACAATCACCCGAAAGATGTGGATAACATATTTATCCTCGAAGGCACAGAAAAGCTAATCAAGGAAGAATTGGTTCGTTGCATCTGGTTCGGACAGCATATCAAGAAAGACGGACTATATACAGAAGACGGCTTGCGACTGGAAGTGCTCTCCCCAGGCAGATGGAATTCAGAAGGCGGTCCTGATTTTAAAAGTGGAGAAATCCTGTTGGAAGGAAAAGGACTTGTAAAGGGCAACATTGAAGTACATGTATATGCATCCGACTGGACAAAACACCAACACGATAAACAGGAAAGTTACAACACAGTATGTCTGCACGTGATTATGTGGAACGATAGCAAAGAATGCTTTATAAAGAATTCATCTGGCAATGCCATTCCACAGCTAACCCTGTCAAAATATTTAAATGCCGAACTGGATGATATAGTTGATATTATTGCCGTTGAATCTTATTTAAAAGGCGCAAAGGTAAATCCCGGTCACTGTAAGACCGAAATGGAAAATCAGCAAATTAGCGAACAATGGATAGGCCAATTCCTCGATTATGCCGGCGATGAACGCATCCTTCAGAAGTCCAAAAGATATGAGAAATGGCTGGAAAAGAACCCTTTTGAGCAGACATGCTATGAAGCTGTCATGGAATCGCTGGGATATAAAAACAATAAGGAACCATTTCTGAAACTGGCATCATTAATGCCATTAAAAGAAATAAGAAATTTAGTCCCTGAAGACGCACAGGTTCAGGAAAAGAAAATATACATACAGGCGCTCCTGCTCGGCATGGCAGGTCTATTGCCTCAATATAACAATTCAAAGACAAATTATGATAATGAAACAATGGAATATATTAAAGCGGTAGAAAACAAATGGAACGCAATCAAAACAAAAATTGGTCAAATCCCGATGATAAAAAACGACTGGACTTACGCTGGTATCAGACCTGCAAACTACCCTGAAAGAAGGATTGTGGCTATTGCAAATATCCTTTCTGAATCGCCGTCCTGCGGCATATTTCGGCGTATCCTGTCTGTATTTCAAAAAATTGAGGATTACAAAGACGAGCAAAAAGTTATTAAGGGCATAATAGATGAAATACAATCCATATTCCTTGATGTTCACGAGCCATACTGGTCATATCACTACAAACCGGGTGGAAAAAAGCTTGAAAAACCACAAAAATTAATTGGAAACGACAGGGCTTTGACCATCTTTGTTAACGTTATAATCCCTGTATTTCTCGCCTATGCCAGAAGGCACAACGATATAAAACTGGAAAAGATACTGCACCTTGCATACAGAAATTATACGCCGCCTTCCACAACCAGTGTAACCAGATTCATGCTCAATCGTATCATGGGAAAACCAAAGATTTCAAATAAGGTAATAAACTCTGCCAGACGTCAACAAGGTCTGTATCAAATTTTTAAAGATTTTTGCGAAAATAACAATATAAGCTGCAATAAATGCGCCTTGTATTTGTCTATGATAAAAACTGGAAATATAATCGAGAAAAAGCTAAAGTAAAAAAGTTGAAAAATGAAAAAGCTCAAATTTCTAATTGTCGGGATACTTGGTTCCTGGCTAATAAAGTTATTAGCCGCTACCATCCGTATTTACGACTACCCCATAGGATTCAATAAAAAAGCAAAGGATACCCCTGCCATTTATACCTTCTGGCATTGTATGCTGCTTATCCCTACCTATGTGGGTATGAATAGTAAAATCCAAGTACTTATCAGCCAGCATACCGACGGTGAATATATTGCGCAGGTGCTTAGCAGGCTTGGTTTCGGCGTTATCAGAGGCTCAACAACAAGGGGCGGCGCACGGGCGCTAAAGGCGCTTGTTGATAAGGCAAGAGAAGGGTATCCAATAGCGATTACACCTGATGGGCCGCGAGGACCACGCTTCATTGTTCAATCAGGGACTATTTATCTTGGCAAAAAGACACAAGTGCCGATTATACCGGTAGCGGTTGGATTTTCCAGTTACTGGGAACTTCCTAGCTGGGACAGATTTCGTATACCGAAACCATTTTCACGGGCATTGATGTTTTACGGCGACCCTATCCAAATTCCATCAAACATCAACGAAGAAGAAATGGAACGCTACCGTCTTTTATTGGAACAGACAATGAAGGAAATGACGGAAAAGGCGGATATATTAGCAAGGCAGAAAGATTTTACATTTAACTCATTTAAATAATTTATAGCTTGCAATTTTTGATAGAAAACAAAATCCAAACCTGCTATTAGCGAGGTTTCGAAGCAATTTCCAATAATGTCTAACTTTTTAAAAACTCTTCCGATTCTTTCAGGTTAGGTTTATCACCTGTCATTTTTCACTTATTTATATTTACAAAATCTCTGAAATCTTTAAACAATATCCCCCATTGACATATCATAAATCCATTGCAAGTCGTTCAGGTTGTAATCAAATAGTTCTTCTTTCTTAAAGAAAATGCTAATCTCTTTTTCAGCCGTTTCTGGCGAATCTGAACCATGTACTAAGTTGAAACGGGTGCTGACGGCATAATCGCCCCGAATTGTGCCGGATTCCGCCTTTGAACCAAACGTAGAACCCATCATCTTTCTTGCAACCTCTATGGCATCTTTACCCTTTAGCACCATTACTATTAAAGGCCCGGACGATATATATCGAATTAACGGCTTAAAAAAATCCTTGCCTTCATGGACTGCATAATGTTTTCTTGCCATCGCCTCTGTAATACGGGTCATTTTAAGCCCTGTTACCTGAAATCCCTTTTCTTCAAATCTGGAGATAATCTTCCCGACCAAATGCCTCTGCACGGCGTCCGGCTTCAATATTATTAAAGTTCTTTCCATAAGAAATTATTCCTTTTTATATAGAAAACCAACTAAAAAATTAAAATGCGTTCTAATCCTCCTGCCAGTCTTTTAATATACTTTTAAGCTTACTGACATAGAGTTCTCTCACCTGCAGGAAGAAATTCTGATAATCCTGTGACTTGTAATCAGGGAATGTCCATGGAAACGTTTCATATTTCCCATGACGGTAATTAAGGGTCACTTCCGCATATATGCCTTCTTTTAAGTAAATCCGATGTGAAAAATCTTTGGTAGAGGCAAGTATAAGCCTGCTCTCGTTAATATAACCCGGGTCAATATTAACAGGGCGTTCCATAGGATATTTCTTTGACGAGGCAATTACCTCTTCAATATTATTTGTCTGTACCTTAATTCCAGCAATTTCATCCGGCATGATTAATCTTTCAAAACTATAGAATTGCCTCTGAATGTCATCGCCCATTACCTTATTATAATAATCGGTAAAGATAAAAGGTAAAATATCGCTTTGGAGGTCAATAGCACCAAAATTTTTCCCGAGGATTTCAACAATTTGTCTAAAAAGCCCTGGTGCGCTCACAAGTACACCAATGAGCAAATTAACTGGTTTTGATTTGAAAATTTTACCCACGAAAGTCGTAATCCAACTGAAAATATCTGTTAAGCTTTTGATAAAGTATCAATAAAGCTCTTAACCTTTGATTTTACATCTTCTGGTTTTACCAGGAATGTCTCACCTGTCTTCCTCAATTTTATTTCGATTTCTTTGTTTTCGGTAAATTTCTTACCGATAATGATTTTTATAGGGATGCCAATCAGGTCGGCATCCTTGAATTTTACGCCGGGCCTCTGATCCCTGTCGTCCAGCAATACTTCAATACCAGCATCATTTTTGAGTTCATCGTAAATATTATTCGCCGCATTCATACTATCGGGGTCGTTAACATTAACAGGGATTACGATAACATGATACGGAGCGAGCGACAATGACCAGATAATGCCATTTTCATCATGCGATCTTTCTATAAATGAGGCAATAATGCGATTTACCCCAATTCCATAACATCCCATAATTGCGGATTTTTCCACGCCGCTGTTATCCAGAAATTTTGCCCTGAGGGCGTCGCTGTACTTAGTGCCCAGCTTGAACACATGGCCAATTTCAATGCCCTGAGATACGTCCAGCACATTATTACACTTTGGGCATTTATCGCCCTTTGTCACGTAACGGACATTTGCAATCCGGTCTATCTTGAAATCCCTCTCATGATTTACATTTAGCAGGTGCATATCTGATTTGTTAGCGCCTGTAACAAAATTTTGAAGTACAGATACAGCCTGGTCTGCAATAATCTTAATATTTAAACCAACAGGACCTGCAAATCCAACATGCGCACCTGTTATATGTTCAATGGTGTTCTGGTCTGCAAGCACGGCATTTTCCAATCCAAGAACCTTTGTTAGTTTTGTCTCATTTACTTCGTGGTCGCCTCTGAGAAGGACGGCTACTGGCTGGCCATTCGAGATATAAATCATTGTTTTAACCATCCGGTCTGGACTTACCTTTAAAAACGCACTGACTTCCTGAATAGTGCGCTTAGCCGGGGTATGAACCTCCTTGAGGGGATTAAGAGATGAGCGATTTTCTCCTGGAATAGGGGCAACCTCTGCGCGTTCACGATTCGCACTGTAACCGCATTTCAGACACCGTATCAGGATATCTTCACCAACACCGCTTGGAACCATAAACTCATGAGACACATCACCGCCCATAGCGCCCGAATCTGCCTCAACCACTATATAATCAAGACCGCATCTATCAAATATGCGGCAATATGCATCATACATCAATTTATAACTCTTGTTCAGACCTTCATAATCAACATCGAAGCTGTAAGCATCCTTCATTATAAATTCCTTACTGCGCAGGACGCCGAACCTTGGTCTCGTTTCATCACGAAATTTAGTCTGGATTTGATATAATGTCATCGGTAGTTGTCTATAAGAGTTAACCTCGTTTCTTACAATATCAGTAATCATTTCTTCATGGGTTGGGCACAATGCGGTAGTCTTACCGTGCCGGTCTACAAATGTAATCAAATCATCTCCAAATACATTTAGCCTGCCGCTTTCTTCCAGTAAATTCAAGGGTTGCAAGGCGGGCAGAAAAACTTCAATTGCTCCTGCCTTGTTCATTTCTTCACGTACGATGTTAATGACTTTATTTAAGACCAGTGTTCCGAGCGGCAAATAAGCGTAGGCACCGGCTGTAATCCTTCTGATGAGGCCTGCGCGAATCATCAGTTTATGGCTATCAATTTCTGCTTCAGATGGACTTTCCTTGAGTGTGGGAATTAGCGTTTGAGACCATTTCATCTTATCGGTTCCTTAAAAGTTTAAACACGATATAGAAAATAACATGGGACTAAATCATTATATTTTTTTATCTTCTGCTTTCAAGGATTAAAATAATCTTGGAACTTATTCAACGTGTCATTAAAAAGAAAATCTTATCTACTCTGGAGTAGGATAAATAGTTTTCACGCTTAATCTATTAAGCCCATATATTCCTCAAATCACAACACAACAACACCGCTAATAAAACATTTCTGCCAAAGGTTTAAACATATTCCTTTTAATGTAATAAAAAAATCCCACCTATGGGAAATTCGCTTCGTACTATGTTTGTACACTGTATAAAACACATCAAAAAGCATCAAAGAACGTCATAATAAATTATCTTGAATCGTTTTAATTCCCTTGCGAGAACGAAGAAATATAAAAAAAAGCAAACCCCCAAACAAAGGACATTTAAAAATAACTCCAAGTAGAAAAAATACTAGACATAAAGTATTTTTTATTTATAATAATTTGCTTATTGTTTTGTTTTTTGAGATTGGTCTTATCCTTTTCAAAGTGGTTAATTTAAACCAATTCTTAATGAAAATTGTATTCAAGATTCAATATAAAATATTGTAAGTCTTTGATTATAAAGAAGTTATTTATTTAATAAGTATGGCATGTGCTAAAGTTTTAGCGTTTAGAATGGGGGATTTTAATAATTTACGGAGGTAAAATTTTGGTAAGAAGTGCGTTTTTAGCAGGAATGGTTTTCGGTGTATTTGGTTTGCTGATTAATAGTGGATTTGCCGAAGAAGAATCAAAAAAAGAGAAGAGTGAATTAGCAAAGATTATGGCAGAAATAGATAAAAATTACAAAGCTGTTGAACAAATATCTGGATATTATAAATATTCCGATAACGACTGGAAGCTGATTGCTGAGTCGAGTAGCGCAATTGTTGAGCTGGCAAAGGTAGTCATCAGTAAATTTCCACGCCCGGATGATAAAAAATACCAAGACCTCAATAAAACAATGTTAGTAGAAGCCGAAAAGATGTATGAAGTAACAAACAATAAGAGTGAAAAAGGGGCTCTAGAAGATGCACAATGGCAGGTGCGACGGTTAAGACAAACGTGTGCTGTATGCCACAAACATTTAGGAATTCATCTTTATCCTCAACTATATCCGGGCAAAAAAGATGAATCACAGCAAGGGCAAGTAGAAATTCCCGCACCAAAAGAAGCAAATGGTGAAGATAATAAAGTACCAAAAGACTGGTAATGCATTTTACAATAGAAATAAATTTTTATATAGAACCCGTATATGCAAAAACACTCTTTTGGCGAAATTGGTTCTCAAATAATAGTGCTACAAAATTTTTGCTTGACTCGTTTTATTTTCAATGATATATTGTCAAAGATTCTTTTTTAGAAATAAACTTATAGAGTTGTTCTAATGGATTCACACAGAAAGTCTTTTATTACAGGAGGAAAGCAAGGCAATTCTCAGTAGTTGTATCACTTCAAATTATTATTATCGTTTTTGCTAGTTGAT
>MHYY01000180.1 GCA_001830285.1 Planctomycetes bacterium RIFCSPLOWO2_12_38_17
TGATGAATGACCTCTGGATAGAGTGTAAGGTATCACAACATAAGAAGTGTGAAAGGTGCTGGAATTATAGAGAGAGCGTTGGAACAAACGAGGAACATCCATTAATATGTGATAGATGCGTTACAGCAATTCAATGAATTCTTTTTTAAAAATGACAGGGTGATTATGGTAGGTAATTATTGTAAAAGCGATATTTTGTTACCTGTTTGAAGACACAGTATATTAGTTATCATATTTTCAAGTAACAAGTTAATGTTGGCATTACGGTCCAGATATTCTAAAGATATCTTAATTGTATTTAAAATATTTAATAAAGTGTCTACAGACAGCGACCGACTTTTTGATATTATTAATTCATCCCATTTATCATGATAGATGGGTATATTAAGATTTCCTACTTTACAAATCAGTAAATCTCGATAATACATAAGAAATGAAAATATAAGTTCCTTCACTAACCCTCTTTTCTCTTCTAATGTATCCAAGTCTTTTATGTGCCATTCATTGAATAATTCTTTTGAAAATGTTAGATTGTCATTGGCTTCTAATTTATAAAATTGGTTAATAAGCCAGTTTTTCTTTTGTACAACTTGAGTATCAGCAAGTGAAATAGCCCTCTCTAAGCTTCCATTTGAAATAAGCGCCAGTTGTTCTGCTAGATTGGCATTCAATTGAAAACGGTTTATGAGGTTATTTTTAACGAAATCTTTAGACAAAGGGGAGAATCTAACTATTTGGCATCTTGATCGAACTGTTTCTTCAACTAAATCAAGCGATGTTACAATCAAAATAATAATGGCATACAAAGGAGGCTCCTCTAATGTTTTTAATAAGCAATTAGAGGCCTCTTCATTCATTCTATCTGCTGATTGAATGATTGCTATTTTATACTCAGACTCAATCGGTTTGATATATAATATTTCCTGAAGGTATTTTAGCTGTTCAATTTTGATTACCCTGCTGTTTTCTTCTGGAACGGTCAGAAAAAAGTCTGGGAAACTATCATTATTTACCCTTTTGCAATTGTTACAATCGTCGCATGCATCAAAAGAAGAATTTTGGCAAAAAATTGCTTTCGCCAATTCTTTTGAGAATAATGTTTTCCCTATACCTTCTTGTCCTACAAAAATGTATGCATGTGCCAGTCGGTTGTTCTTAATTGCGTTTTGAAAAAACTTTAACACACGATCTTGGCAGGATATGATTTTAAATGACATGAAATATTGTTGTAATTCTGTAAAACGGGATTAAATTTTGAAGGAAATAAATGGTCAAATCGGTTAAATAAGAAGTATTAAACTTCTTTCTCATAATCATCCTCGCATTCATCCTCATCCTCTTCGTCTGTCTCAAGTATTGCCATAATATCACCTACTTTTACCACATCGCCTTCATGGGCAAGGATTTCAACTAATCTTCCCGATACCGGCGCGGTGACATTGAATGTTGTTTTTTCAGTGATCATTTCAACAATATCTTCCCCTTCTTCAACTTCTTCGTCTTCTTCAACGTACCAAAAAGAGATGGTTGCTTCGTCTCCATTATTTTCATCTGTTTCTGGTAATTCTACTTCAACTCTCATGGGAAAAATTCTCCTTTAAAAATACGAAAAAACAGAAATGCCTTAGTTTATATAGGATTTTAAATAATTTGGTGTTAAATTATACTTAACGATAATTTCCTTGTCAAGCATCAAGGTAATAAAAAAATACTTCCAAAAAGTGGAATTTTCTAACAGATATTTTAAGTTCTTAACCCTTTTAATAATAAAGATATAAAATCACTTGACTTGTATAATAAGATTGTTTAAACTTACTCGAAATAGTCGTGACCTTGGAAATTGGTTTAGTTTTCATGTCAAGATTAATGGAGAGAAATGGACATAAAAGTATTATAATATATCAAGTTTTTAAATTTTTAATAAATGTAAGCTATCGTGTGTTGTTTTATAGATTTCAAAAATACTGATATTGAATAGGTCTTTTAGTGAAAATTTTAAAAGCGAGTAACTTGTTCATAGAAGGTAGTGGAATAGACAGTTATTGGCGCGGGTCTATTTCTAACGTATTTAGTATTGTTAAGTTTTTAATTAATGCTAAAGTTGTTAAGAACACAGTGTCCATTTGAATTTTTACAAAAGATCTATTTATTCATTTCCTCCAGCTTAATTTTGCATTTCCCAAAGGTCACACCTAATTATATACTTCTTAATTGTTTCTGATTAACTCGTTTAGTAGAAAAGTGTTTTTGTACATAGTATAAATCTTTAGAGAGGATAATACTTTTATACATAATTTAGTATAAACTTTTTATGTATATTGTTAATTTTGCATTAAATAACTTGCGGATGATATCGGTATTATTACAAATTTTTAATTTGAATCTTTTTCTTTTGTTATTTCTGGAGGGTGAGCACTGTAACTCGGCTCATAATTAAGATGCAGATATTTCAATTACTTGTGTACATCCTTCCTCCTGTGTGCATTGCTATTGGATATTTTGTTTGTATTTTGATTTACAGAAGTAGGCAAATAGCAGGCGAAAAAAAAGTAAAATACTTAGTTGATGAAGCACAGCGCGAGTCGGAAAAGATTAAGAAGGAAGCTGAATTGGCGGCAAAAGCTGAGCTTTATCAACGCAAAGAAGCTTTCGAAAAGGAAACACAGGAAACAAGGATGGAATTTAAATTACATGAAAGGCGGTTGAGTAAAAGGGAAGATAATCTTGAAAGGAAGATGGAATTATTAACAAAGAAAGAACGGTATATTGATACATTATCTTCGAATATTACCTTAAAGGAGAAGAAACTTGATGAAAAGAAACTGGAACTCGAAAAGTTTATAGAAGAGGAAAATAGAACGCTTCTTAGAATTTCAAATATGTCCAAAGAAGAAGCTGAAAAACTTCTTTTGAGTCGCCTGGGAAAAGAAATGGATATTAAATGCTCGGAGTTGATATCAAAGAAAGTAACAGAAGCAAAGGAGAATGCTGAACAAACTGCTATTTCTTTGATAAGCACTGCAATTCAACGTTGCGCTGCAACTCATACTTCTGGGAATATTGTAAGCGCAATTGAATTGCCAAATAATGAGATGAAAGGTCGTATAATAGGACGTGAAGGAAGAAACATACGAGCATTTGAAAAGGCAACAGGCATTGATGTGATTGTAGATGATACACCAGGTGTAATAGTTCTCTCTGGATTTGATAGCGTCCGAAGGGAAATAGCAAGACAATCCATGGAAAAATTGATTCTTGATGGGAGGATTCATCCGGCTCATATAGAAGAAATAGTTAAGGAAACAGAAAAAGAAATTGAACAAATTATACAGGAAACAGGAAAACAAACTTGCTTTGAATTAGGTATTCATAATGTTCATCCTGAGTTAGTAAAATTAGTAGGCAGGCTTAAGTACAGAACAAGTTATGGACAAAATCAACTGCAGCATTCTATCGAGGTTAGCAACCTCATGGGGATTATTGCTGGTGAGTTAAAGCTTGATGTTCCGTTAGCAAAAAGATGCGGTCTTTTACACGATATTGGTAAAGCTATAGGCCCTGAAATGGAAGGCACACACGCCGTTGCAGGCGCAGACCTTGCCAAACGATATGATGAAAGACCAGAGGTTGTTAACGCAATTGGTGGTCATCACGAGGAAACGCCAGTTGAATCGGTTTATACAGTTCTGGTTAGTGCGGCTGATGCAATTTCGGCTGGAAGGCCTGGTGCAAGAAGGGAAACATTAGAAAAGTATATAAAGCGACTTGAAAAACTCGAAAACATTGCAACATCTTTCAGTGGTGTTGAGAGTGCATATGCTATCCAAGCAGGTAGAGAGATACGAATAATGGTATGTCCTGATAAGGTAAATGATAAGGCTGCCTCAAAATTGTGTTTTGATATTGCCCGTGAGGTTGAGGAACAATTAGAGTATCCAGGAGAAGTAATTGTTACTGTTATTCGAGAGACTCGTTTTGTTGAACACGCTAAGTAGTATTTATGTATGATGAGTTTGATGTACTTGTGGTAGGTGCAGGTCATGCTGGATGTGAAGCAGCTCTGGCAGCGGCTCGTATGGGCATGTGCACGGCATTGCTTACAATAAATGTGGACACTGTTGCGCAAATGTCGTGTAATCCTGCTATTGGCGGTATTGCAAAGGGTCAGTTAGTTCGTGAGATTGACGCCATTGGTGGTGAAATGGCTAAGGTGATAGATGAGACTGGTATTCAGTTTCGGATGCTGAATACAAAAAAGGGTCCTGCTGTTCATTCTCCGCGTGCCCAGGCTGACAAGAGGGCATATCAGTTATCAATGAAGAGGAGGTTGGAAAATCAAAGTAACTTATTTTTAAGGCAGGAGATGGTTAACAGCCTAATGGTTGAGAATAACAGGGTAACCGGGGTTATTGGTCAAACTCGTATTAAATACAAAGCTAAGGCTGTTATACTCACAACCGGTACTTTTTTAAAAGGTGTTATTCACATTGGTGATTTTATTACTTCAGGAGGAAGGATTGGTGAACTGTCTTCTGAAAAACTATCTGATTCTTTAAGAGAAATTGGATTTGATGTCCGTCGTCTCAAAACAGGTACACCTCCGCGTTTAAATGGACGTACCATAGATTATGAAGAACTGACGCCACAGCACGGTGATAAAACCCCACAGCCGTTCTCATTTTCAACAGAAAGCATTTTCCAGCCACAAGTTCCATGTTATGTTACTTATACAAATTTAAATACTCACAAAATTATTACCTCTAACCTGCATCGCGCCCCTCTATATACCGGACAGATCAAGTCAATAGGACCTCGGTATTGTCCTTCTCTTGAGGATAAAGTGGTGCGTTTTTCAGGGAAGGATAAACACCAGATATTTCTTGAGCCTGAGGGAATAAATACGTTGGAGGTCTATTGCAATGGAATTTCAACTAGTATGCCCCATGATGTACAGGAAGAGATTGTTCATTCAATTAAAGGATTAGAATCAGCGGAAATTATAAGGTATGGCTATGCGATTGAATATGATTTTGTACTACCCACTCAATTAAAACCATCTTTGGAGACAAAACTCGTTGAAAATCTTTTCCATGCAGGCCAAATAAATGGGACTTCAGGATATGAAGAAGCTGCGGCTCAGGGGATTATGGCAGGGATAAATGCTGTACATAAAATACAGGGGAAGGAACCTTTCATACTAGACCGCTCTGAAGCTTATATCGGCGTCCTCATTGATGACCTTGTTACAAAAGGTACACTAGAACCATATAGAATGTTTACATCCCGCGCAGAATACAGGCTTAACCTGCGCCATGATAACGCCGACAGGCGTTTAATGAAATATGGACATTGCTACGGACTTATTTCAGAACAACAATGGTATAAATTAATGGAAAAGGAGAATGAGATTGCCTGGATTCTTACACATATAAACCGGAAAATGGTAGGTCCGGATACATTGGCAAAGATACTGAGTCGTCCAGATAAAAATTTTGACCATTTGTTAACGCTGGATACTGAAATATGTAAAAAGCAAATTTCAAACGAAGTAAAAGAACAAGTAGAAATTGAGGTGAAATACAAGGGCTATATCGAACGCCAGCAAATTCAGATAGAAAAGTTCAAAAGAATGGAAGATTGTAAAATTCCTAGCTGGATTGATTATTCTAACATTGTTGAGCTTAGAAAAGAGGCTCGCCAAAAACTCTCACAGATTCGCCCTGTTTCTCTTGGGCAAGCTTCTCGTATTTCTGGCGTTTCACCCGCGGATATATCTATTCTTATGGTTTACCTTGCAGGAAAGATTAAGAAATAACAATTATGTGATATTCATGGTCATCAAAAATTCTGCATTTGTCTTTGATTTTGCCAACCTGTTTTTCAAAAGTTCCATCGCTTCTACTGGATTCATTTCGTTTAGTACTTTTCTGAGTACCCACATACGTTTTAATTCTTCTGGATTTACAATCAATTCTTCCTTTCGTGTTCCTGAGCGTGTAATATCAAGTGCAGGGAATAATCTGCGGTCTGCTAATTTTCTATCAAGATGAAGTTCCATATTACCTGTGCCTTTAAATTCCTCAAAAATTACCTCATCCATCCTGCTTCCGGTATCTACTAATGCAGTTGCGACAATGGTAAGACTTCCACCCTCTTCGATGTTTCTTGCTGCACCGAAAAACCTTTTTGGTTTCTGTAAGGCACTTGCATCCACGCCCCCGGACAGGATTTTACCGCTATGAGGCACCTCTGTATTATATGCCCGCGCTAACCTTGTGATTGAGTCTAATAAGATAATAACATCTTTTCCGTATTCTACCATTCGCTTTGCTTTTTCAATGACCATTTCTGCCACTTGTATGTGCCTGCTTGCAGGTTCGTCAAATGTTGAACTTATAACTTCAGCCTTAACAGAACGTGCCATATCGGTTACTTCTTCTGGTCTTTCATCTATAAGAAGAATAATTAAATATACCTCTGGGTGATTTTTTGTAATGCTATTAGCGATTTTTTGTAGCAATACAGTTTTACCAGTGCGAGGTGAAGCGACAATTAAGCCTCTTTGCCCTTTACCAATGGGCGTTACCAGGTCAATTATTCTAGTTTCGAGTTCTATGGAGTCTTTTTCTAAGAATATTCTTTTTGTTGGATGCAAGGGAGTAAGATCATCAAATACAATCTTTTCTCCCAAAATATCAGGATTTTCAAAATTGATAGCTTCTACACGCAAAAGGGCAAAATATCGTTCAGTATCCTTAGGTGGTCTGATTTGACCTGAAACTATTGCGCCTGTTCGTATGCCAAATCGTCTTATCTGAGAAGGGGATATGTAAATATCATCCGGGCATGGTAGGTAATTGTAATCTGGAGATCTTAAAAATCCAAAACCTTCTGGCAATACTTCTACAACACCTTCTCCATACATAAGACCGTTCTGATTTACTCTTTCTTTAAGTATTTTAAAGATTAAATCCTGTTTTTTGAGTCCTGTGTATTCTCTAATGCCTTCTCTTTTTGCGGTTTCTTGCAATTCCTTAATAGTCATCTTTTGTAACTCTGTTATATGCATCTCACCACGCTTGATTTCTTCATACTTTTCATTTGCATCTTGAATTAAAACGCCAGATTCTTTTTTACCGTTTGTTGTAGCCATGTTAACTCCTTATTTAAGTGTTTAAATTAATTTTCATCTATATAATACTGCCAAAATTTATTTACCTGTCCGAATGTATTATCAACATTAGAATTGTTATCAATTATATAATCAGCTTTTTTTTTCTTGTCTTCCAAACACATTTGAAATTGTTCTCTTTTTTCCAATTCTCCTTCTGTCCAGTTTCTGCTAATTTTACAGCGATTCAACCTGTTTCCTTTTATTGTATTTACAAAGATGATAAAGTCACAAATTAATGAAAGCTCAGATTCTTCTAACAAGGCGGCATCTATCACAATTGCCTTTTTTCTACAAGTTTTTTCGATTTCATTGATTTTTGATTTTATTTGGTCAATGACTACAGGATGTAAGATGTCACATAAAGTATTCAGGTATGTCTTATCCTGAAATACAATTTCCGCCAGCCTTGAGCGGTCAATTTTGTCATAGCTATCCAAGATTTTACTTCCAAACTTTTCTACTACCATATCCTTTATGTTTTTAGTAAAAAGTAGTTTGTGACACATCTCGTCAGCATCAATACATTCTGCTCCTAAGGAAGAAAGCATACGCGCTATAGTACTCTTACCACTTGATACTCCTCCCGTTATTCCAATGATTTTTGGTCTTAAATTCACTCAGTTTCCATCCAGTTTTTTCCTGTCTTTATGTTTACCTTAATCGGGACATTTAGCTTTACAGCTTGTATCATTTCATCCTGTATCATTGAACGAAGTGACTCTAATTTGTTTTCCTTTACCTCGAAAAGTAATTCATCATGTATTTGGAGTAGCATCCTTGCTTCATATTTGCCATTAATTAATTTTTTATGAATGTTGTTCATTGCAACTTTTATTAAATCCGCTGCCGTTCCTTGAATTATAGTATTGATAGCAATGCGTTCGGCGAGATTTCTTCGTTTTTTATTGTCAGAATTGATTTCAGGTATCAGGCGTTTTCTATTAAAAAGGGTCTTGACATAGCCATGTAACCTTGCCATGTCAATTGCACTGTCTCTAAATCTTTTTACACCCTGGTAGTGGTTATAATATGATTCAATGAACCTCCGTGCTTCTTCAAGAGGTAACCCTGTATCCCTGGATAGTCCAAATTCACTGAGTCCATAAATAATTCCAAAGTTAATTGCCTTCGCATTTCGTCGCATTTCAGCAGTTACATTATTTATAGGGGTATTATAAATATCAGAAGCTACAGCAGAGTGAATATCCTTATCCTGTTGGAAAGCTGATACTAATGCTTTATCATCAGAAAAATGCGCAAGTATGCGTAATTCTATTTGTGAATAATCAGCAGATAAGAATACGGTGTCTTTCTCCGTTGGGATAAAAGCACGGCGAATTTGTCTTCCAATATCAGTTCGGATTGGAATGTTTTGTAAATTAGGTCCACTGCTGCTTAGTCGGCCTGTTGCTGTTACAGTTTGATTAAATGAAGTATGTATTCGACCTGTCCATTGATTTACCATTTCAGGTAAAGCATCTATATATGTGTTTTTTAATTTTGTAAGTTTTCTATACTCTAGAACCAATTTTGGTAATGAATGATGCCATGCAAGGGTAGCAAGTACATTCGCATCTGTGGATAAACCTGTTTTGGTTCGCCGTGTCATGGGTAATTCCAGCTTTTTAAATAAAATTTCTCCCAATTGTTTTGGTGAATTAATGTTGAACTCATGTCCTGCATTAATATAGATATCATTTTCTAATTGCTTTAATTTATTTGTTAATAAATCAGACATTTCTTTAAGTACATGTGTGTCTATGAGAAAACCATTCCATTCCATATCAGCTAGAACATAAATCAGAGGAGTTTCTATTTCTTGAAATAGATGCCATAAGCCTTCATTATTTAAACGAAGTTCCAGTGCTTCGGCTAAACGAAAAGAAATATCGGCATCCTGACATGCGTACTGGCAGACTTTATTTACGTCTACCTGATCCATTGTAAACTGTTCTTTGCCTGAACCAATCAACTCTGATATCGGAATTGTTTTGTAAGATAAATACTCAAAAGCTATATCATCCAGATTATGATTCCTCTTTGCTGGATTCAGTAAATACGAGGCTATCATTGTATCGAATGCAATGCCTCTTAGTTGAATGTTGTTATTTTTAAGCACAAGGAGATCGTATTTTATGTTTTGTCCTATTTTTTTGATATTTGCGTCTTCAAGGATAGGGCGAATTGTCGAAAGTACAGTATTTATATCTAAATGCTCAATTCCTTCAGGAGTCATTAATGGTATGTAATATGCAAACTTTGGCTGCCATGAAAATGAAATACCTACAATTTGTGCATTGAGAGGTGTTGTGCTTGTAGTTTCTAAATCTATTGCAAATTTCTTTTGTTGTTTTAGACGCTCAATAAAATCATTAAGTTTTTCTATGGTATCAATCAAACAGTAGTTTGTTTCTTCTGTTTTTGCTGTTGAAACAATATCGGCTAATAGTGAACTGAAACCAAGCTCTTTAAATAATTTTTTGATTTCTTTATTTTCATTTGTTGTTAACTTACATGCATTCATATCTAATTGTATGGGGACATCATTGCGAAGTCTCAGGATTTCTCTGGAAAATCTTGCTTGTTCTGCAAATAGTTTTAG
>MHYY01000181.1 GCA_001830285.1 Planctomycetes bacterium RIFCSPLOWO2_12_38_17
TGGAAGCGGCAATATTTTTCTCTACATTCACCGTGGCTGCACTGGCAGTGCCAGCCATGAAAAGGGCCATCACGACCCCTAACACTGTCTTTCTCATGTTTTTCATCTTTATATTCTCCTTCATTCAGTTATTGTTACTTACTATTTTTAAACAGACCTTGCTTTCAGTCCGCCTCCATTTCATTCAAATCTGATTTCCTTGTGCCTCCCCCGCACCTCCTTTCATTTCATTCATTTTTTGTATTAGTATAAGGGTATAATATTCACAAGTTGTTAATTTATTGTGAAGATTCTGTTAATTTTTAGTTAAATTTTAGTCCTTGTGTTCACAATCCGAAAGGTGATCTTGAATGGAATAAAGTCATTAGCGGAAATCCTGAAAATTACGCCGGGGTGGCGGAATTTTCAGGACATTGTTTTTTACCAGATGGTGAAACTCTAATTATTCAACAGCCTTGTCTGCTTCTTTTCGAGTTGGGACGAAAGTATATTGAGCCCCTCTACTACTACACTGTGACGTCTTTCCATCGTAATAACTACACGACGCATGAATTCCGGAATCTTTTCGATTTCGGTTTCAAAGGTTTTCATAGTAACTATTTTTGTTTCAGCATTCCTATTTTGTAATAAAACTGCCAAACGACTGTAAATCTCGGACATGCTCGTGAGATCGCTCGCCATTGTGCACAGTCTGGTTTGAACGTTCCGGGGTAATTTATCAATAAAATCCATAACGGTAGCCCTTGCAATCATTTCCACGACCACGTCACCGTCTGCTGTTACCGATGCGGCCCTTTTCGTCTTCCCAAGGAAGGCAATTTCTCCAAATATATCCCCTTCAGTTAATAAACCAATTAACACTTGCTTACCATCAACGTTTTTTAGCACCTTGGCATTGCCTTCTTTCAAAATATAGGCATAATATGGCCATGTGTCCTCCTGTATGATAATCTCACCGTCTCTTACTTTCACGGTTCTGGAAACGATCCGTTCCATTATTCACCTCCTTACTTTCCATCCCTTTACCTGCTATAATTTGAAAATTGCGGGAGAGTGTGAGGAAAACCTCTCTCCCGCATGGGGTCACGGTTGTTTTACCGGTGATTTACATGGCAATAAACCATGTAAAACTGAAAGTATTATAGCCCTCGAACATTAAGACAATATAAAGGAATTGTTAATTCTGTATTAAATTAAAAATCATCCTGGATGCTTAATGCTGGGAGAATATTTAACGGCAAATATCCTCATGACGCATAATGTCAGGACGAGAAAGTTCAACATACCCATTTTGTACAGATCGAACTCTTTGAACCAACATGCCATGATTTCTGTAAGCATCACCACAATTGCCGTATCTATAATGTAAGTTACCTTTATACGCCCTTCTGAAAAATATGCCAAAGTAGTTCTGAAAATTTCGAGAACTGCAAGTATAGTTAGTGCGTCTATAATAATTACGCGTAATGCATGCTCTAGGTCCATTGTGAACAATAGCTGTAGATGAAGAATTGTAATCGCAACGCCTCCCAGCATACCCGATATAATTGTGAGAATTAGCACACTGAGTATCAGTTGGACTAATTTCTCATAAAAAGCCGAAGAATTAAATCCTATCCATCTGTCTTTAAGAAACTTTTTTGAAACCTCAAATCTCATCCATTATGTACCTCAAAAAACCAACTAAAAACATCAAAGACAAGCACATCTTTGAGTAATACACATAAGACAGACCGAAAAAATGAATTTATTATCAAGCATCGGCATATTGTTTATTTTGAAGTTTCATGATTGTTTGTATATAGTTCTTACCAATAATTGCTGCACTGTCGTAATCAAAACTTTTCAAACACAATTGACATTCAACATAGTTGTCTTTTTGCCTTAAATTGGGTAACATACCACTTGCCTCTGTTCGCGCTCCTGATTCAGGTGATTGTCTAATAGCCTGAAAACTACCGGTAAATATCTTAAATTCTTTATCATTGCCACAATTAGGACATAAGAAAAAGGTACTCATTCTCATATTTAGCCTCCTTTGTTTCGCTGAATTTATGAATTACTATATAAAGCTATACCCCATATAAATTATGAAAATACTATACTCATGTAATATTAAAGAGATATGAAGGAATTATTAATTTTGTGTTAAATTTACAGAAGGGAATTCGGACAGGTAAGTGCACGAAGATTAAGAAACTTTATATTATGAAGAAAATTTTTAGCGAGAAGATATCTATCTTAATAAAATTGATAGTTTTGATTTCCGACTGCAACAAAGTTAATTTGGAATCAAATTTCATCCTTAAAAATTGCCTAAACTACTCAAAACTGCACTATACTAGAAACAGGCACACCACCTTATTTTTTTGTCGTTGAAAAAAATCTTTATATTAACGGTTTACGTCTTTCTTGCTAAAAGTCTTTTCAATCCAGTTTCTTATAGCATCCCTCACTCGTTTGAAATTAGTAAGTTTTTGATTTTCATTTCCATTAATCTGGGAAGGATCCTCGAAGTCACAATGGAGATATTCTTTTCCTCCCTGAAAGAAGGGACAACGCTCTTTCGCCTGATTACAAACGGTAACGACGTAATCAAACTTTATCCCAGAAAAAACATCAATGTTTTTTGAATATTGTGTTGAAATATCAATACCGATTTCTGCCATTACTTTTATTGCATAAGGATTTACTTTCGATGGTTCAATACCTGCGCTATATACATCATAATAATCGCCGTACATTGCCCTGAGGAATCCCTCAGCCATCTGAGAACGAGCCGAATTATGCGTACAAATAAACAATACCTTTTCCTTCATACGATTTCCTTTCTATAAAACTATGTCTTGAGTATGACAGATTTTTGCTTACACTGAGGTAAATCGAGCTTGCAGCCCCTAAAAATATGGCATGTTTTCTTGCACAACGAGACCAGCATGAGCATTACGGGCACCTCTATCAGGACACCCACAACTGTTGCAAGGGAAGCGCCCGAATTTAGTCCAAAAAGCATCGCCGACGTTGCAATTGCCACCTCAAAATGATTGGATGCGCCGATCATTGCCGCAGGGGCAGCATCTTCATATGAAAGTCCCAGTAATCGCGCCACACCATATCCCAGCGCAAAAATGAATATTGTTTGAATAAAAAGGGGTATGGCAATCCATACTATCGTCATGGGGTTCTTTAATATAATTTCCCCTTTAAATGAAAACAAAAGTATCAATGTAGCGAGGAGTGCAACGATACTAATTGGTGTAAGCCGTTGCAGAAATTTTGTATTAAACCATTCTAGTCCTTTCGATTTGATAATCCACTTCCGTGAAAAGTATCCAGCGATCAGGGGCAGGGCTACATAAATCGTTACGGAAAGTACTATTGTCTGCCACGGAATGACCATTGCATTTATTCCCAGTAAAAAGCCTCCCAGAGGTGCATAGAATAACAGCATGGTAAGAGAGTTTATAGCAATCATTACGAGCGTGATCCCATCATTCCCTTTTGCCAGGTAGCTCCACACCAATACCATGGCAGTACATGGTGCAATTCCTAAGAGTATTGCACCAGATACATAACTGCGCCACAACTCAACCTCCTGCCCAGACTTGAGGATCTCAGTTCCAGGTAAAAATCCTTTAAACAGATATCCCAAAAAGAACAGGGAGATTATATACATGGTAAAGGGTTTAATTGCCCAATTGATGAATAAGGTCAATCCCACAGGTTTTGGTGTTTTTGCAACTTTTGCTACTTCTGCGAAATTGACCTTTACCATGATGGGATACATCATAAAGAACAAACAAATAGCGATGGGAATTGAGACCTGATATACTGCAAAAGCATCAAGCTTGACTGCCACCTCCGGCGCTAATTTTCCCAGGAAAATTCCTGCACCAATACAGAGCAGCACCCAGAGGGATAAGTATTTTTCAAAAATGGATAGGGTGCTTTTCTCAACCATATTTAATCCTTCCTCATTTATTAACAAACATTATTTTTGTGTATATTCCAAATATTCCAACAGGAGTTTTTTTTCTTGAAGCCCCTTTTTCCCTAAAAATATTGGGAGAAAGATAGATGGTTTCTCTTTCCTGCTGGGTCTGGTTGTCTTTACCGATAATCTACATGAGAAGTAATTCATACAAATCTACGAAAATTATAAAATTTCAACGTTAAAGGAATATGAAGGAATTATTAATTTTGTATTAAATTTAAACCACGTTTCCTTCATAATTATCTACCAAATTATTTAGGCGTTTTTTATATTATGTTATTTTTTAGCATTATGTCATAACTGACATAACGTATCCAAATAAAAAATCCAATGTGAGTACCGGTTAGATGCAAGGCAAGGTGTTTTAAATTTTGGAAGACTTTTACAACGAGAAGATAAGAAACTTGAATATGGGTGATTTTATGGTAAACTTTTTATATAAAAAGGATTAAATTCAAAAGAATAAGGAGGCAAAGAAATAAAGAAATTTAGTTATTTGATTATCGTTATATTTTGCGCATTCTTGATTTACGGATGCAATCCAAAACAAACTTATCTATCTGAAAAGAGCGGTGTCTGGGCAGTATATGATAGGGAATGCCGAAAGTGTCACAAGGTACATGGTAAAGGTTGTATAATAGGCAAATTCCTATTTAAGATACCCAATTTTACAAATACCAAATGGCAGGACAACGCCTCTGATTCAAGGCTAATTATCGCCGTGGCAAATGGCAAAGGTAAAATGCCGGGTTACAAGGGCAAGCTTACCAACGAAGAGATTGTTGACCTTGTCAAAGTGTGTGTCAGGAGTTATTATACACCGCCTGAAAAATAACGACAAATATTGATTTTGAGGTGCTTTAAGGTAAAATTACTTCGTTCATAATTTTTTTATAAGTTTTTTGGAGAAAAACATGCTCAGAGAGATGTGCAAATCCAAGATTCATGCCGCAACGGTTACAGAAACAAACTTAAATTATAATGGCAGTATCACTGTAGATAAAACGCTGCTCGATGCAGTGGACATCTTGCATTATGAACGAGTACAGGTACTCAACATCAATAATGGAACACGCGTAGAAACTTATGTTATTGAAGGAGAACGTAATTCAGGCGTAGTATGTCTTAATGGCGCAGCGGCACGATGGGCACAACCTGGCGACAAGGTAATTATTATCTCTTATTGCATGGTTGAGGATAAAGACGCTAGAAGCTGGAGACCAAAGATTATCCTGGTGGACGGCAATAACAAGCTCACCAAACACCTTTCATCATGAGAAGAATTCTTTTCGAAATACCCCTCCCTTTCCTGAAAAGCATTCCTATTTACTCTTATGGATTTATGTTGATGGTCGCTTTTGTTACGGCTATTATCATTGCGCGCTGGAGGGCAAAAAAGGAAGGTATTGATCCCAATAAGGTCACAGACCTTGGGATTTACCTAGTCTGCGCGGGTATCTTCGGGGCAAGACTTTTTTTTATTATACAATACTTTGATGATTACAGGCACAACCTGTTAAACGTCTTCAAGATTTATGAGGGAGGGTTAGTTTATTACGGGGGTTTATTCGCAGGTATTATAACATTATTTATCTTCGTTAAAAAGCACCACTTACCATTTCTAAAGCTATTTGATATCCTAATGCCTTCAGCAGCGCTGGGGCTCGGACTCGGACGTATTGGGTGCTTCCTGAATGGGTGCTGTTTTGGAAAGGTAGCGCAACATATTCCATGGGCATTACAATTTCCAAGAACACTGGACAAGGCAGGTATGGTTGATGGCAGCCCAGCTTTTCTTCATCATTATGAACTCGGATTAGTTCACCTTTCTGATACGCATGCACTTCCCATTCATCCTACCCAGTTGTATTCGTTTTTTTCAGACGTTGCGCTTTTCTTTGTGCTTATCTCATTCTTTAAATTCCGCAGGAGAAACGGCGAAATAGTCTTACTTTTTGGAATAATTTATCCAATTATTAGATTTTGTATGGAATTATTAAGGGACGACACCCCACTCTTTTCCAATCTTTTTACCATTGCCCAGATTATAAGTATCTTCGTTTTCGTAGCGTCATCAATCCTTTTTGCCATTTCAAGATTTAAACCAGTCAGTTGTAGTCAACCAATTGTACGTAAAGAAACTTAAGTAGTACATTGCACATTTATTTTGACGCTTAATCCAAATAAACATGTGAATTAAACGCCTGCCATCTTTAATATAATTTATTCACATCATGTACAGCTTGGATTTCGTGAAACCTCTTTTATCTGAATACTGTTGTCCAGCATACGCAATTTATTGGCAAGTTTACAATCCATATGCAATCGGAATACCGCCTGCTGTTCATCAAAACGGCTGTTTATAATATGGGCATGTTCATGAATAAACGCAATCAACTTCCCATTGGCTGGACTGCATGAAAGCTCTACATCAATGAAATCACGCTCAAGCATTTCTAAAATCTTATTCTTCAATTCCTGCATTCCCTGCAGGGTCTTTGCAGAAATCATAACACAATTACTGTAAAGACTTTGAAGTAGGGGAATAATTGACTCGTTTTTTACAGCGTCTGTTTTGTTAAATACCATAAGCGTTAGTTTGTTATCGCATCCGAGTTCCTTCAATACGGCATTTACTGCCTCTATTTGTTCAGTAACTATTGGGGAACTTATATCCACAACGTGTAACAGAAGGTCTGCATTTCTTGCCTCTTCAAGGGTTGCCTTAAATGATGCAATCAGGTGGTGGGGCAGTTTTCTTATAAAACCCACTGTATCGCTCAATAAAATTTTTTTCCCGTCTTTCAAATTACAGATACTTGTTTTTGTATCAAGTGTTGCAAATAACTTATCCTCGACAAATGTATCAATCTCCGCTAATGCGTTCATTAACGTGGACTTTCCGGCATTTGTATATCCCACAATAGATACTGTAAAAAATTCATTCCGCGATGCAACAAGACGTTCCTGCCTTTTTTCAATCTCATGTAATTTTCCTCTTAAATACTGAATCTTTCTTGCCACAATGCGCTTATCCACTTCCAACTGTTTTTCACCGGGTCCCCTTGTTCCGATACCGCCTTCTATCCTTGAGAGGTGCGTCCACATGCGTTTTAACCTTGGCTTGGTATACTCCAGTTGCGCCAGTTCTACTTGCAGTTTTGCCTGAAAGGTCTTTGCGCGGGTGGCAAATATGTCCAGGATTAATTCACTCCTGTCAATTACCTTTTTTTCGATAACTTTTTCAAGATTTCTGACCTGCGACGGAGAGAGGTCGTCATCACAAATGAGCACATCGGCTTCCATTTCCCTTGAAATATCTGTTAATTCAGCCGCCTTCCCTTTGCCAATATAATACTGTGGGTCAATCTGTGCCCTTTTCTGCACTGTAGAATGAACGACTCGTGCCCCCGCCGTCTCTGTCAGACGCCGGAGTTCTTCAAGCGGCTCGTCTCTGTCTATGTGGTCATTATACAGCAAGACACGGAAAAGAATGGCACGTTCGGCTTTTACAGTAAATGCGGTCTCTTTTAATTCCAATTAAACTCCTTCTATACGCTCACTTAAAATAATTCTGACATCAACAGCCTTGATACCTTTTAAATAAACAAGAACTGGATTGAGGTCTATTTCCTTGATCTCATTTATAGAAACCATAATATCCGATATATGAACAATTGCTTGCGCTAATGCTGCTATATCAACAGCCTCAGCGCCTCTAAAACCTTTTAAAATTTTTGCCCCTTTTATTTCATTTATCATATCAATTGCCTCAAATTCGTCCACAGGGGCGATACGGAAGGACGCATCCTTATATACTTCAACAAAGATACCTCCTATGCCAAACATAACTGCAGGACCAAATTGAGGGTCTCTGAGACCGCCAATAATTACTTCAGTGGAAGGCGTCGCCATTTCTTCCACAAGTATTCCGATAATCCTCGCATCGGGCACTTTCTTCTTTACATTCTTCAAAATCCCTTCATAACCGTATTCTACTTCATCACCATTCTTTACATTCAGTCTTACACCGCCATAATCTGTTTTGTGCAGGACATCTGGCGATACGACCTTCATAACAACAGGGTACCCAATCGAATTAGCGGCAAGAACTGCTTCTTTAACAGAATACACCAATGAATGTCTTGTTGTTGGTATTCCAAAGGCTTCAATTAATTCCTTTGCTTGCGGTTCAAGCAATTGATATTGTTTCTGTTGTACGGCTTTTTGTATAATTTGTCTGGCTATCTTTGGCATATCAAAATAAATCTACTCATAAATTTATGTTAAGGAATTTTAATATGAAATTCTCCAGTTGCTTTGCTTCCTTCGAAATGACGCATAATATTAAAATTTCATCTGAGCCCTTCGCATTTTGTCATGTCAAGCGCAAACGAAGCATCTCTTTTCTTACGCTCCGGGCAGGCTCCGCTTTGAAATAATAAAAATATTATAACGATTTTTTAAAAAATGTTCAAAGGTTATATATCGCATTCAACAAAACAGGTACGATGGATTATAAATGAAAAGGCTTCATTCCTAATTCCATACTTAGGGCGAGTCCATGAAATAAAAAACAACGATTTTTTTACCATAATTAAAAAAGACAATTACAAAATAATATGTGAATTTAAAATACCGCAAGCGGATAATGAGCAGGCTTATCTTGTAAAGATATACAAATATCCCCATCTATTCCAGAGGATAAAAAATCTCCTTAAACATACAAGGACATTCAGGGAGTTTAACACTACCTACATTACAGGATCGAGAGGTATCTCAGTCGAAGTCCCCGTTGCACACGGAGAAGAAAAACGGCTATTTATTAAGAAATCTTACTTAATTATAAAGAAGATCAAAGATTCGTGTACCCTGAGAGAATATTTTAAAAACAATGCTTTACTCGAAGAAAGAAGAAGAGTTTTAAGAAAATTTGGTAAACTTGCAAAGGAAATACACGATGCAGGTATAAAACAGGATGATTTTTCATTAGACAATTTTTTGATATATAAAGATGCTGAGGGGAAAGAAAAAATAATTTTAATAGATTTTGAAAGGGTTTCTGTACAGGCAGGATGCTTGAACGAAAGGCTCTGTACTTGGTATCTGGCAAAATTAAACAGGGCAAAAAACTATTTTTCAAACGCTGACAGACTAAGGTTTCTAATGGCCTATACAAACGGAGACTATAAGTATTGCAAAAGACTGGCACAACAAATAGAAAGTATAACCATACGCATTCAGAAGAAAGATGCCAGGAAATTTCATGTGCAAAGCATATGTGAAAACAGAAAATTCGGCGTCTTTAAAAATTCCGGATTTTACGGTCTTTACAAAAAGAAATATCAACCAGAAACATTATTAACAATACTGAAAAGGGCAGAGGAAACAGACGAAACTATTCTTTACACAAACCAATTTCAAATATTACGTTTATTTGAAAATCCTGCCATCTTACGCGGACAAGGTATTTTCAGGCGGACATGGATGCACGCAAATGCCTTGTTTGCATTGAGGATCAACGTACCCATCCCAGCTGGATTATTTATAAAAAACCCTGCAAGAAAGTCAAATGAATTTTTTTTAATTTCAGAAACAACAGGAAACTGTATCCCACTCAACAAATATCCTGATTTTAATCAGAACAAAGACAAGATATCATTTGCACTTTTGCAATTTGTCAAACAAATCGCATCTTTTGGAATGCTGAGTAAAGATATTAAAGCAAGTGATATACTTGTCCAGATAAGCGATGATCGGCGGTTAAAGTGTTACCTTGGAAATTATAAATTATTTTGTATAAATCACTTTTCCGTTCAAAGAAACATGCAAATAAACTTACAGCTCGTTGAACGACTTTTGAAGACTAATGACAATTTATAAGACCGCAATAATGAAATTCCATTCCCTTATTGAATAGATTCGCTTAACTGCAAAAATTTAAAAGACTTTATCATATCCACAAAATCGCCCAGTGCCAGGTCAAATGAATCGCATGGCGACCAGTATACAAGGTCATATACCCTGTTCTTTGCCTTAACCACATAAGAATCTATCTTAAATTTATAATTATCCATTTCGCACGTTATACTGGTATGTATTGCCTCTTTGTTATCAATCTTTATTGGTTCTTTGAATATAACCTCCTTATTTTTCATTCCGATAAAAAGCTGATTATTCAACATCTCCAGTGAAATCTTTTTATTTTCAAAGTTACTGGTAATTAAGGCAATCATTGCATTGGATTGTTTATTCCATAAGGCAAAATCCTCTTTACCAACCTTAAATAGTGTCCAGTTTCCCCCAGGCATATTTAGAGTATATTCCTTGTGTGAGGGCGAAAAGACCCCTTCTTTTACCTGTATTTGAGTACAACCGGAACCAAACATAATAAGACACACAAAACCTGATATACTCAACCGAAAGCTTATGTTCTTATTTTGAAAACAATTCAAAAGTTTGCTCCGTATATAGCCATTTAAAAATAGCTCTCCGGAAAATGTCATATAAAGAGTATTTTATAGATTACAAAAATTAAACAGTAATGGCAACAATCAAGATAGAAAATAAACCAATAAAATACCTTTCATTTTTTTGTAGCCAGCAAAAGAAGTGTATCTATACGAAGGAATTTTTAACTTATTTTGATATGATGGACAATGTAAACACTTGCATTCATTATGATGCAAGCGTCCATTTAAACTTATTTAATTTCCGCTAAGAAATTAAAGCTATATAATCTTGGTCGGGGCGAGAGGATTTGAACCTCCGACCTCGACGTCCCGAACGTCGCGCTCTAGCCAAACTGAGCCACGCCCCGATACCTTTAAATAATTTACACTAATTTGTGATCTTTACCCTGGTAGGTTTTTAATAAATGTACCTGATTAAATTCTGAAAATCTCAAATTCTAATAAACAAATTTTCAATAAATACCAAACTCAAATTTCATGAATACATTATAATTTTTATCCGTTTTATCCCAAGTTGTCAAATGGTATTCTCATTTTATAAATATGCTGCTCCTCCGGAGCTATTATTATGTTCGTAAACCTTTTCTATTAATATTTTGCTCCTAGCGGAGCTAATTTGAAAGTATTCAAATAACTAAATTGTTTTCTGAATACTTTGTCACTTAATCTCAAACACCACCCTTTCGATCCCGACATTTCTTTCGGTATCAAATACATTGACAATAATTGTATAACCGCCAGATGTGAGTGATTTCGTAGTGATTTGAAATGATTCATCAAGACTATCAAAAATCCCATCCACAGGATACGCCGATATCCATTCCTGCCCATCAATGGTATATTGAACCTTTATAACATTGCTATATTTATCTTTTACTCTACCTGTTATAATAAACTTCTCCTCTGTTCCTGCTGCGGCGCTAAGCGATTCTATAACAGGACTTGAGTTATCAACTAATATGTGCTGTATGACATTTTCAGCATTAAGGGCAATTTCCGGCGGATTATCAGGCATATCGCTAACCAGTAATTTAACCTCATATTTCCCATCAGGAATCCGCAATGTATCCCAGGTACAATTTCCCTTTTTTTGTGTATTTTTATCAATGATTTTCCACATTTTTTCATCTAAGCCTTTATAAAAAATCGTCAACTGGAGCGAATCATTGTTAGGGTCCTCCACTTCCCAATGTATGCTCTTCTGCGCCATTTGATGATGCGGTTTCAAACTAGCTGGTGCCTGTGGTTTTGATTCCGCCTTACCATTTGTTTTTGCTTCTGGTAATTTCTGCGGCGTACCAGAGGTCTCTTTCTCTACCGCAAAATTTACAATCTTTGGAGGCTGATTTTTCGAAACGTACAACACTGAAACCGTCTCTAAAACAGGCGTTTTATCGCTGTCTGTTGTCTGTAAGATTGCCTTATATTGTATAAAACGCGCCGGTGGACTCATGATTTTTTCTCCGGATAACAAATAAGGAACAGACCAGTCATTCCATGTTTTGTCTGGTTTTTCACAATTTCCCGAACGCGTGGATAGTTTGATTTCCGTCCCTTCCAGCAACGTCTCTCCCCAATAAATGCATCCCCAGTCAGATTGTGTGACAGTATCCAATACACTAGAAACAAAAACACCATCTTTTTCATAAGATGGAGATATTCTATACACCTTTCCTGTATTGCCTGTCCCAATGTACAATTCATCATTGATTGTATTGAGACAACAAAGAACTTGTGTCTCCTCCGGATTTATTAGACTACTTGAAATATTATCTTTGCTTATTTTATATACTCCCGACTTATTACCGGTAACAACATAGAGATTATCCTGTGTGTCTATAGACATACCAAGGATTAACGCTTGACTTACTTCGAATATTTTCTGCGCAATACCATCCTGGGAAATTTTATAAACGCAATTTGGTACCATTGGGATGCCTGTAACTTTCTGCGCTGTATCGGCGTCTTTTGGCTGTGTTTTCTGTTGATAAAGAGGCGCAGGTTGTGCTAACAATAATTCTTCAGGTATGTTTAAGTCCCACGCCTTCTCTTCCTTGAAAATTGACGTTGTAACCCCTGTTTGCGTTAAAAGTTGTCCAGATGGTGCGGTGGGAATATGCGCCTGCACACCAGATGCTGTTCCTGCATAAATATTGCCTGAAGAGTCCATCGCAAGACAATGAATTTCACCTTCGCTTGCATCATAAAGCACGTACGCCTGTCCTGCTTGCGTTACTTTATATATAACACCGTCAGGCTCTGTTCCTATATAAATATTATTAAACTTGTCAACCAATAAATTTAACAGATTGGTTTCTGGTGAATCGAAAAATATTAAAGGAGTGCCATCCGGCGTTATTTTATACAGAACCCCGTCATTACCTGTTGCAGCGAAAAGATTAGAATCGCTGTCTACAACCATATCCCATATATAAATTGCAGGTAAATCGCAAAATACCGTAACTTCATTTTTAGTATTTATTTTATATATAACTCCCTTAGGCGCCGTTCCTACATAAAGATTACCGTATTTATCAGTCGTAATACTCTGGACATATATTTCCGGTGTTTTAAAAATCT